>CAMZLL010000071.1 GCA_947311505.1 uncultured Cryomorphaceae bacterium | reverse complement strand
TATTGTATTGTATTGTATTGGTACAAAAGTAATTAAAAAACAAACAAGTAAGCCAATAAATAGGTAAAACACCTAAAAAATCATTTAAACAACATCTAAATCAAGATTAGTGAATAGCAGTTACTACAAACCCTTTGCTTCTTAATAATTGAATTACTCCCTTGCTGCCACCGAGATGTGCTGCCCCCACAGCTATGAATGCTGTTTTGGTTTTGACAATATCTTCAATACCGTTTGCCATGGTACTATTTCTATCGAACAACATTGTTTTCATGAATATTTCTTGTGTTTTTTTATCTTTTTGATCAAATTGAGAGCTCATGTCTGCAAGCGCTTCTATATCTCCAGAGATGTAAGAAGCAACCATTTTGTCCATTTCTGAGTTGTCTTTCTGGGGATTGCAAGCGTCTACGGTGGCTTGGTATAGCATTTGAGCTTGCGCCTTGTAGGGAATGGAGCCAAGCGCATTGATTTGGTCTTCCATTTTCTCCAGCCCTAAAGTAGGGATGTTGTTTTCTTTTGCTAACGTAGAAAAATAAAGATCTAAAGCCTCTTCCTGATCTTGAGACATGTTTTTTAACGATATCATTTGACCCGTGATGATAGGGAGCATTTTTTGATATAAAAATAAGGATTGCCCTAGAGAGTCTTTGAAGTAGGTATCCACTAATTTAAATTTCTTTTTGCTCATTAAATCTTGTAAAGATTGGTCGTCTTTCATCATCATTTTAGACATCAATTCCAACTGATTGACACTGTCCATATTGAGTTCCATAACATAAACGTCACAGGATTTTAGTGCATCTGTAACGTTTGAATTAAAGTTGAAAACTCGTTGATCCTGCACATGCATAGTACCATAAAGATAGCTTGGTGCTGAGAGTCCGTTCCCTGATATTTTCCAGAATAATGACTTCTCGGTTGTTTGCGCTTGTATTGAACCCAAGAAAAAGGCTATTAGGTATATAAGGTTTTTCATGGTTTTTGTTTTTCGTTTGTTTTATTTATCTAGTGTCTAGTGTCTTATTTTTTTATCTTCCAGTCTTGCATCTTCCAGTCTTGCATCTTCCAGTCTTGCATCTCCCAGTCTTTTATCTTTCAGTCTTGAATCTCCTAGTCTCGTAATCTTATTCTCGCGTGAAGGATGGAAATGGCATCCTTTTTTTGTTTTAAAAAAGATATAATGTACAGCCTGACCCCATTTTTTTTTCAAAAATGGTGGGCACGCCCAAATCATTGTCCTCAAAATAATATAGGTCAAATTCTACGCCAAAAATAAGGTGTAAATATTAAGACTACGGTAAATAATTCTAACCTTCCCATGAGCATCAATAGCGACAATACCCATTTTCCTGCATCGGGCATCCCTGCAAAGGTTCCTGCTGGTCCAAATTGACCAAGACCTGGCCCTACGTTGCCGAGAGAAGTTGCTACTGCACTTAGGGATTCTGTCATATCAACTCCCATAGCCGTGATGAGTACTGAACCTATGGTGAATATAAAGATATATAAAAAAAGAAACGCTAAAAGATTGTAAATAATAACATTAGACACTGGTTTTTTATTAAGGTGAACAGGAATTATCGCCTTAGGGTGCAACCTTCGTTTGAACTCCATGAGTCCGTTTTTGATGAGCAATACGATACGGACAATCTTGATACCGCCACTGGTAGAGCCTGCGGATGCCCCAGAGAATAGAAGTAGGAAAAACATAAATTGAATAAGAGGCGACCAGAGCATATAATCTGCCGTGGCATAGCCTGTGGTAGTAATCATACTGACAACTTGGAACAAAACTGTACGTATGGTATCTTCAATGCCTGCTAATGTATTGGGGTTGTCATGCACAAAAAAGCTCAAGCCAATGGTTAGCCCTGCAATAGCCATTACATACCACTTAAATTCATCGTTTTTGAAAATATCTTTGATTTTTCCTTTCAAGGCAAAGTAGATTAAGGTGAAGTTAGTACCTGCGAGAAACATAAAAACTACGATAATGTATTCGATCATTGGACTGTGAAAATCTCCTACACTTCCGTCTTTGGGAGAGAAGCCCCCCGTAGAATTGGTTGTAAGTGCATGATTAATAGCCTGATAAAAGTCCATTCCAGAAAACATCAATAATACCATCTCGATTAAGGTAAGACCTAAATAGATAACCCAGAGTCGTTTGGCGGTTTCTTTTATACGGGGGTGAATTTTGTCTTTGGTAGGTCCTGGTGCTTCGGCAACAAAGAGCTCCATGCCACCAATACCGAGCATAGGTAATATAGCTATGGTGAGCACGATAATCCCCATTCCGCCAATCCATTGGGTCATACTTCTCCAAAATATTATACTTTCGGGGAGGTTTGAAATTTTATCGACATAGGCATCTCCTAGCAGGGTAGATTCTCCTCCAAGTATGGTAGCCCCTGTTGTCGTTAGCCCAGACATGGTTTCGAAAAAGGCATCGCTAAGATCTGGGATTGTTGCAGAAATAAGATAAGGTAAAGTTCCAAATAAGGACATCACCATCCATCCACTGGCTACGATAAGAAATCCTTCTCGTTTTTTGATGTCGTCATTTTTGTTCTTTGCTGTATAGACTCTAAGTCCTATTCCTGCGAATAATGTAATGGAACATGCAAGGATAAATGCTCCTAACTGCCCGTCATGATAGGCTATGGACATTGGGATGGAAAAAAGCATTAGCCCTCCCATAATTATAAGTAAAGATCCAATGATGTGTAGGACTACTTTAAAATTTATGAGTTTTTTAGATTTTTTCATTTCTACTTGATACTATTGAAAATATTTTTCTACTTGATGAATAGAATCTGTGGCGGTAAATACGACTGCTCTATCTCCAGCTGCTAGATGAAAATCACCAAAAGGAATAAGTCCTTTATCGTTTCTAATAATTCCAGCAATGTTTGCAGACTTTGGAAACTTCATTTTATTTAGAGGCATTTGAGTGATCTTACTACCTGCTTTTACGTTAAATTCAATTATTTCTGCATCTACACCGTGCAAGCTGGCAATAGCAGCAATTTCTCCTTTTCGGATGTGTTTGAAAATGTTACTTGCGGCTATAATTTTTTTATTGATCAAAGTATCTATACCAATGGATTGTGAAAGATGAATGTAATCAATATTTTCTACTCTGGCAATGGTTTTGAGCACGCCATGATTTTTGGCTACTAAAGATGACATTATATTAGATTCAGAATCTCCTGTTACTGCAATAAAGGCATCCATATCTGCTAAACCTTCTTCTTCGAGGCTTTCCACATCTCTGACATCTATATTTAAAACTAGTGTATTCTTCAAAAGGCCTGCTATTTTTTCGCATTTATGTTTGTCTCGTTCAATGAGAGTGACATTGTAATCGTTTTCGAGCATTGATGCGGTAAGTTGACCTATTCTTGAACCTCCCATAATCATAATGTCATTAATTTCGAGTTTTTCTTTTCCACAAAGATTGATGATATGCTCTATAGACTCAGGCGTGGAAATAAAGTAAACGATGTCATTATCTTCGATAACGGTGTGCCCATTTACGTGAATGGTTTGATCCAATCTATGTATTGCTATCGGCTTAAACGACAAATTGGGATTGAGGTGTGCGCTGTCTTTTACGGATTTTCCAGCTAGTACAGAATCACCCTCAATGTGAATGCCAAATACGGAGAGTTTTCCATTTTCAAATTCATAATCATCTGTAAAAACACTATTTTTGATGAGCGTATCTATTTCCTTGGAAGCTAGTAATACTGGAGATATCAATGTATCTACTCCCATATCTTTATAAAACTTCTCACAATTGATTCCTCCTACTTGTAGGTCACTAATACGTGCTATGGTTTTTTTTGCACCCATTTTTTTTGCTATCATCGCTACCAACAGGTTGGTTTCTTCGGAAGATGTGACGGCAATAAGGAGATCACATTGTTCTATTTTAGCTTCTTTAAGTGCTTCGAATGATTTTGCGTCTCCAGGTATGCCGATGACATCAATATGCGAGGTAACGTAGTTCAATCTATCTTCGTTTTCGTCTATGAGATAGATATCTTGCGAATCGCTCGAGAGCATTTTGGCGAGATGATATCCTACGGCACCTGCACCCGTTATTATTATTTTCATATTATTATCATTTGACCAATTTATAATGAGTATGCTCAAAATAGTATTGGCATTAAAAACTACATCCTTTGAAGAAGGAAAAACCGTACACCCAAAAAATAATCCAACCGATACCTTTTACTAGGTAAAAAAGGAAACCAGCTATTCCCAACCTTTTAAGTAATGCATATTTGTTTTGTTCCTTTTTTTCTTCCATCCTTATTGTGCGACAAATTTAATTTTTATTAATGAATAGGAATAAGATATAGGCATACATTTGTCATATTTTTAAATTTAGGCCTAAAAAAAGGAACTCATTCAGAGTTCCTTTTGAAATTGTTAGTCTAACAATTACACCAACTTAATAAGGGAATGCACTAAATAAATTGTTTCTTGTTTCACTTGTTTTCTTCAAAAAAAATTACTTACGCTTATTTATTTTAACATGTGTTCGAGTGTACTTTATCTCTTCAATTTACTTCAGTGTATTTTAAAATTAACTGGGTGTTACTAGAACAAGCCCCCTAAACCTTTTTTCAATGAGTCGGCAATCCCACTAGCTCCACCACCGCTAAACATACTCATAATGCTAGAAGTGTCTGAAGAATCTGTTTCTTCATTTTTATTGGTAATCATTCCAGTTATTTTTGGTATAATCATATCTGAAATATTCTTTGCCATTCCAGAATCCAATCCTAATTGCGAAGTTATTTTACCTATAAAATTATCTTGCAAACCTCCTAAAAGACCATTTTCGCTAGCTCCGTTGTCTTTTTTTGAGAATAGATTCATAACTGTATCTAAGCCCCCGCTCATTACTTTTTCAGACATTGTTTCTTTAGTTGATTCTCCTGCTGCTTTGAAAACATCTCCAGCTTTGCTTTCGTCCAATCCAAATTTACTCATTAAATCTCCTACCATTCCTCCTTTGAGGTTATCCATTATTCCATCAATCATTGTAATATTATTTTAGTTTTTAATTGTTTATGAATTGCTAAGTTACAAAAATGATTCCACTTCTAAAACTTTTATTTAAATTAGCTGCAATTAAACGCTAAAGTAAATAGTTCCTGAATGAAAATACATCAATATTAGAAATGTTTTATGAAGATTTTCCTATTTCCAGTCTAAGACTAAACAAGTTAGTATATATGATAATAAGGGACTTCTTTTATTATTTAAAAAAAACTTATAAAAAAAACCACTTAAAAAAGTAGCAAATTAAAAATATAGTTGTACTATTGCAACCCGAATTTGACGAAACAGAAATTATACAGAAATGGATATTATAAAAGAAATTCAATCAGAGTTAATAGATACTAAAGATTGGCCTGCATTTGGAGCTGGTGACACTATAAATGTTACTTACAAAATAAAGGAAGGAGAAAAGGAAAGATTACAATCTTTTCAAGGAGTGGTAATACAAAGAAGAGGTAGCGGAGCTACTGAGACTTTCACAATTCGTAAGATGAGTGGTAATATTGGAGTGGAAAGAGTTTTCCCTATAAACAATCCTTTTCTTGAGTCCATAGAGGTTACTAAGAGAGGTGTAGTAAGAAGAGCAAGAATATATTACTTGAGAAAAAGAACAGGTAAATCTGCAAGAATTAAAGAAAAAAGAATGGCTCACAAATAGGAGGTATTTTATAAAATATTATTTAGAAACCAATTACATTTTTTGTAATTGGTTTTTTTTGTGTTATATTTGAGCAATGTACTACTCAACTGACATAGTCAATTCAAACAGTTACCACCTAAAAAGGCGACTATTACTGAATCGAAATACCTTAACTAATTATGTTGATTATAGGTATGGATTTAATAATATGGAACGGGATGATGAGATTAAAGGCGGAGGAAACTCGTATGATTTTGGGGCGAGGATGTTGGATGCGAGATTGGGTAGATGGTTGAGTATTGATGCTCTTGCTTCTAAGTATCCTGGCAATAGTCCTTATCAATATGTGGCATCTAGTCCTATAATGAATAAAGAAGTAGACGGGAATGATTATATTGTTTCAGTTGATCATAAGGCTAAAACTATAACGATAAAAGCGGTATACTATACTGAAGCTGGAGACGAAAAATCCTATCATACAGCATTAAAAGGAACTGAATTATGGAATAAACAATCGGGTAAATTTAATTATATTCTAGGCAAGGGTAAAAACAAAGTCAAATATGAAATCATCTTTGATATTAAGGTTCTGGAATTAACCGAGGGTGAAAAACTAAGTAGTAAAACAGCCAATAAGGCTGGAGATCCTACACCAGTTTTCGATGAATCTGGTAAACAAATCGGAACAAAATATAATACAATTCCTAAAGATACGGAAGCCAATACACTTGAAGTTATGTCAGTTCCAGAATTTATGAAGGAACGTAATTCCAGAGATGCTAGTGTACATGCTACAGGTTTGACTGCTGATGGTAACAAGATTTTTCTGCCTGATAATAAGCTGGGTACTTCAGCTTTGGTAACGGCTCATGAAATAGGACACAGCCTCGGTTTAGAGCATTGGGCGGGTACACTCATGAATACGACAGTTTCGGATTCAAAAAAGATAACAGGAGCAATGGAAAAAGCAATAGTTGGAAACTCGGGAGTAACTAATAATTATATAAAAGATGGCGCAATTCCAGTTAAGAGAGAATTAGTTGAAACGAATAAGGAGGATAAACCAAAGGATTTTGATTCAGGAAAAGTAAAAAGAAACAAACAGAAATGAAATTAAATTTAATTATTTTTTTATCGTTTTTGTTTTCAATAACAGCAGAATGTCAGAGTAAGGAACAGCTTGCTTTAAATTGGTTTCAAGAAAATGTGATAAACAAAAGTGTGAAAGGTAAGTTATATATTCTGGGTAAAGTTTCAAAGAAGTTAAGTCCAAAATATAGAGTTTTACCAAGCGAATTTGAATCTATTGAGGGTTGTTTAGGTTTATTGTATTCTGATATTGATACTAATAGTGTGGTAAGAGATTCAGAGATAACTCTAACAATTAACGAAGGACAAAAGGTTGTTAGGGTGCTCGAACCTAAAAATAAATGTAGAAATGTTAATTATGTTGAAGTATTAAGGACAAGAAAATGTTCTGAATGCGAGCTTGTTGTAATTTTTTATTATTATAAAAATATTATTTTTAAATATAGTTTTGTATTTAAAGGTCAACATATGTTTAAATCTTCTAGTTGGGTTATAGAGTAAGGTGTTAGCCCCCCTGCTCGTTGGAGTTTAGCGATAGCGTATCTTGTTACACTCCGAAAGTTCCGCAACAAAAGGGGTCCAATCCCGCTAAGGCGGGACAGGTTATTACGTCCTACGGTTGTGAGAACGCTTCGCTAAGTTGGTCTTTATAGCAAAATGGGACTTTTTCAACCTTTTGGAGGTCAGACATAGCACGCATTAAAAGTTCTGTTTTTCTTTATTCTTTTACTTCGATAAACTCAGTACAAGTTGTGCTAGCCTCTTTTATGAGTTGGCTATATTTGTGTTTATCAGGGACAGAACCATCTAAAACTTCTTGGCAAGTATAGCCATAATGCGCGGTTGGGTATCTTTCGGTATTGTAATAAATCACAAATTGATCTACATCTTCTTTATGAGTCGTTTTGTTTAAAGTTATTTTGCTTTGCATAAATTCAGACTTGTATATTCTGTGGGTACTTTCAGACATGTTGTTGGGAAACGGAAAGGCATCCGATTTGGCTGTGATTTTCAGAACCTGAGGTGGTGCTTGCAAATGTTCTATCCGTTACACTCCGAACATTCAGCAACAAAAGGGGTATAATACATAGTATAGCTAATCATAATAATTATGATCCGTTTTATTTTTAATAAATAAAAGTAATTCAATGTGGTCTGCGTGTATTTGATATAGCAATGAATTGTGTTTAGAAATTATACATTTTCGAATAGTCTTATCTCCGTTTAATTTTGGACAAATACTTTTATTATTCTCCAATTTTTCAAGAAGGCTATCAACTGATTTTGAAAATCTTAAAACAATGTTATAATTCCAAATATCAATAATTTCATCGATTATTTCTTCATAAGAATCTAAAGATGTAGGGGACCAAATAATTGTCATTTTTATGCAGTTTTTTTGCTTTGAATATATTTTTTTATACGAATTTGTGCATCTTCATTCGATACACCTTCCCCATTTCTTAATTGGTTTCTACTCAGTTCAATTCTTATTTTTTGCTCTTTAGTTAATTCGTCAGATCGAGTAATAGTCCGCGAAAGTTTAATTTTTTTTAGTTCTTTTATTAAAGTTGAATCTTGTAATTGGCTAATCCAATTGATAAGATCAAGTTTATCGGTTTGTATGTTTTCTACGTTCATAAAGTGAATAATTATATTACTACAAAACTACGTAAAACCTATCAAAAAGTTGCAAAATTCATCTACAAATTATTAATGTAGAATAGATAATTATAATAGCCCTACCTTCTGTTCCTCGCTACACTACCCCCCCAACACAATAAAGCGGTATTCCTGCGTCAATCGTCAGCAAAAAAAAAACGCGAAAGAGCGTCATCCGCCAAACCAAATCCCCTCTTTTTTTTTAGGTTACACTCCTCACATTCCGCAATAAAAAGAG
>CAMZLL010000070.1 GCA_947311505.1 uncultured Cryomorphaceae bacterium | reverse complement strand
AAGTAAAAAAATATCTATATTATCAGTGAAAAATAAAAAAATATGATTTTGGTTAGGATATGTAACTATAGTTCTCCTACAATTTATGATAGCAAATTATATTCTCTAAATACTTTACTTGTTATTTTATTAACTGCCCTAAATTTTTTTCTTCCAACCCTTTCAACTCAGAAAGAAATCATTCATCATGACTCACTACAATCATTCATCATTCATAAGCATTCAATGCCTCTGCAATGATCGGCAAATGACGGAAATTAATATGATTTGTAGGTTCATCAAGCACCAAAAAATGAGGTTTTTGCAAAACAAATCTTGCATAACATAGTAATCCTTTTTGTCTCTCAGAATGTAATCAAACAGTTGTTTTTAATAGTTCCCCTCTTAGTAAAAACTGAGCTGCAGCACGATAGACTTCTTGATCAGTAGATGAATTTGTTACTTCATGTAATGCATCTCGCACCACCATATCCATATCAAGTTCTCCAAAATCTTGACTATAATACCCTACTCTAATATCTTTAGCTAACATAGCATCTTTATCATGAGAGTGAATAAGCCTTTTTAGCAAGGTTGATTTTCATAAGCCATTCGGTCCCGTAAGCAAGTATTTTTGCTTTTTTCTTACCACCAAATCAAAAGGATAATGATTTACTTCATGTAAATTCGGATGCATCAATGAAATGTTTGTAATAACAATCATATCTTCCGTAAAGTTTTCAAAAGGAATCGTAAAGGACTTTATCGTAGCATCATCTCTTCTTACTTCAACCTTATTTTCTTCTGCAAACTCAACTTCTGCTCTCATTTTTTTAGCAATCTTCCTCATCTTTCCTCATTTATTAGAGAAAAAATTTATTTTTTCTTTAGCATCTTTAATCTTTTTTTCCATCCTTGCGTTTTGTTTATGTTCTTTTTCTATCTGAGTTTTTATTTGCTCTACCACATCATAATAATCTCCCCGATACTGCTCTATTTGATGGCGCATCACATTTAAGTATAAAACACCATCAGTAAACATATTCAAAAAATCTGCATCATGAGAAATAACCAAAACAGTTTTTTCATATGACATCAAAAATCCTATGAGATCACCGATACCATCACCATCAAGATTATTTGTTGGCTCATCCATAAGTAAAATATCTGGCTCCTGAATAAGTGCATGAGCAAGAAGTATCCTCGCTTTTTGCCCTCCAGAAAAATCTTTCAAGGTTTTATCTAGATCAGTATGTAAATTTACCTCATTTAATGCCTTTCTTATCTTCATATCTAACTGATAATCTTTTTCTTCAAAAGCAGTCGCAAAATACTCTCTAAGTGTAAATTCTAGCTGATCTCTTGGAATAATCTGCCTCGCTATAGCAATTTTTGTTCATGGCTCCATATTCACTTTTCCTGAATCAGGTTTTAATTCTCACATGATTAGTTTAAAAAGTGTTGATTTTCAAGCACCATTCTGTCCCATGATAGAAATTTTTGTATTTCTACGTAAAGAAAAACTTGTATCATCCATGATAACTTTTTTCCCTTCATTAAAAGCAAGAGAAACATGATCAAAACGCAATACTGCAATGTCGTTACTAGTCATAATTATATATATTTATTATCTAAAAAACTTCTCTAATTATAGAGAAGTTTACTTTAAAATCCAGAGAATACACCATATTATACACATATTATACAGATTATTTACGGTTATTTTACACACACTTTATTGGTGAAGATGGCGGGAGTTGAACCCGCGTCTGAAAGTCATAAAAAATAATATCTACCCCCATAGTCTATGAATAAATTCCCGTAGGCATCTCTCTGTTAGTCATAGACAATACTTGAGATCTTTTAAATGATTATTTTCTTTGTGCCATCACTTACAGCCACGATACCTGCTTCTTCGTCCTAGGTGCTAGCAGGAGTCCACCTATGGATTACGTTAATAAATAACGACTGGAGACTATACTGCGAATGCAGGAGTCATAGCTGCGATGAATTTTGCTTTAGCAGCCTTCAAAGTAACAAATCCAGATTTTTTAGAGTTTTTAGCACGATAGAGTGCGGTCGATTATTTAACAAAAAGATCAGAAAAAACCTTTATGCCGTTTCAAAAATGAAACGAGTGAAGATACACGACCATCCACTAGAGGCAATCATTTTTTATGGGACACTTCCATCTAATCCAACACATCCCCAAAAACGTTAATAGTAAATTTATTTTAAAAATAGATAATATTTATTTATAAATTTGTTTAGAATAAACCACATTATCTTTCCTTACAAGACAATAAGAAATTTTATATACATTTTACTATGTATCTAATAATCTAAAGGTAATTTATTATATTATATGGAGGCATCGACCGGATTCGAACCGGTGAACGAAAGCTTTGCAGGCTCCGGCATTAGACCACTCTGCCACGATGCCATATTTTTTATTAAACTATCAGACAACTTATGTAAGTATAAAGATTTTTTTTTATTTATCCACTCTTTTTTTGTCAAAATATATATTCAAAAAAATAATCCAGAACATCTGCTCATATAATTTTAAAAGGAAATATTTCAAGAATTATCTTTTATAATAAATTCACTTATCACGATATTAATGTAGTATTAATAAGATTATATTATCCGTAAATCAATTATCTATATTCAAAGCGTATTTACTATAATCAAAAAGAATCCCGTGAAGCTTATATTGACACAGAAAGAAATATATAAATAATTTTCTTAGTGTGACTCCATATCATCTTGCTGCACGGAGATTCATTTATATATACTACACTTTTCCTTCAAGCATAAATAAATATTTATATTTATTATCACTTTACATTCCCATTCCTCACATTCCACCTCCTGGAATAGCAGGTGCTGATGATTTTTCTTCTGGTTTATCTGCTATCACACAATCTGTAGTAAGCACCATAACTGCACTAGATACTGCATTCTCTAAAGATACACGCTCTACTTTTACGGGATCTATAATTCATGACTCAAGAAGATTGACATATTCTCCTGTAGCAGCATTAAAACCATAATTAAAATTACCATTCTCTTTCACTTTTTCTACCACCCAATCACCTTTGTATCCTGCATTCTCAGCAATTTGTTTTGTAGGATATTGTATTGCTGCTTTAATAATCTTTGCACCAAGTGCTTCATCAGCATCAGTAAAGTCTAAATTATCTAAACTTACTGAAAGTTTAACAAACGAAGTTCCTCATCCTGCTACAATTCATTCTTCAATAGCAGCTCTCGTAGCATTTAATGCGTCCTCTATCTTATATTTTTTGTTCTTCATTTCCATCTCTGTAGCTGCACCTACTTTTATCACAGCAACTCCTCCAGCAAGTTTTGCTATTCTTTCTTGAAGTTTTTCAGTATCATAGCTTGAAGTAGAATTTTTCATAAAGACTTTAATTTCCGATACTCTCTTATCAATATCAATCTGTGCTCATTTTCCTCATACAATTGTTGTTCAATCTTTTGTGGAAGCAACCTTATCTGCTTGTCCTAACATATCTATAGTAGTTTCTTCGATTTTTAAACCAACTTCTTCAGAAATAACCGTTCCTCATGTTACCGCAGCGATATCTTTCAACATTTCTTTTTTTCTATCACCAAAACCTGGCGCTTTTACAGCAATAACATTTATCGTGCCTCTTATTTTATTCAACACTAATGTTCCCAAAGCTTCTCCGTCTACATCATCAGCAATAATAACCAACTCTCTTTTTCCCATAGCTCACAACGCTTCAAGCAAAGGAACCAAGTCTTTTATAGCAGAAATTTTCTTGTCAGTAATCAAGATATGTGTGTTTTCAAGAGAAGCTTCCATTCTCATAGAGTCTGTAACAAAATATGGACTCAAATATCCTTGATCAAAATGCATTCCCGTTACTACTTCTTTTTCCAATCCTATCGTTTTTCCTTCTTCTACAGTAACCACACCATCTGTACCAATTTCTTCCATAACATCAGCAATCAACTGCCCTACTGTTTCGTCTTGAGCAGAAAGTGAGGCCACTTGTTTTATTTGTTCTTTTGTTTCTATTTTTACTGCTTTTTCTGAAATTTGCTCTACAATATGCTTTACTGACGCATGTAGCCCCCTTGTTAAAGCAAAAGGATTTACTCCAGATGTAATATACCTTAACCCTTCATTTACAATAGAATCAACCAAAACTACCGTTGTTGTCGTTCCATCTCCAGCAGCGTCATTTGTTTTTGTTGCCGCTTCTTTTGCTAAACTTGCCCCTATATTTTCGTATTTATCATCAAGATCAATTTCTTTTGCGACCGTTACTCCATCGTTTGTTACTGTAGGTGATCCATATGATCTTTCTAAGATAACATTTCTTCATTTTGGTCACATAGTTACTCTTACCGCATCTGCTACCGCAACGATACCTTTATATATTTTTTTTCTTGCATCATTTCCATAGATTATTTGTTTTGCCATAAGTATTAAAGTTTAAAATATAAAGATTCTAAAATAATTTTTACTCATTTTTTATAAAAATGAACTGTTATACAGTAATTTGGGGAATCAATAAATATATATTTTTAACTTCCCTAAGTATTTACAATATTACAATAAAAAAGAGACAAAGAAATATATTTATTTCTCTATAGCAAGTAGAGAACTATGTTTCACTACAAGATATTTTTTCCCATCTAGCTCTATCTCATCTGGAGAATACTGTGTAAAATGTACTATATCACCAACAGTAACCTCCATAGGAGCTCTAGACCCATTGTCTAACATCTTTCCTGCTCCTACAGCGATAACTTCTCCCTTTGAAGGCTTCTTTTTTTCATCCACAGGTAATATAAACCCACTTGCAGTTACCTGTTCCTCTCCTATAGGGAGAATCAATACATGATCTTCGAGAGGTGTTAAATTTACCATTTTGTCTACAATTTAAGATATAAAAAATAGCTATTGAAAGCTATATATAACAACATATATAAAGAAATAATTTTTCATTTCAAGAGAAAATAGCACTATTTTAACTTTAGTGCTATAATTAATATTGTTATATCTAAAAAACACTTACCATAAAAGCAAGTGTTCTTCATTATATTTTATAGATAATTTTTCTATAATAATTATTTTTTTAATGCATCTCTAATTTCTTGTAATACATCCAACTCACTAGGCCCAGTAGGTGCTTCTTCTGCAGGTGCTTCATTTTTCATTT
>CAMZLL010000069.1 GCA_947311505.1 uncultured Cryomorphaceae bacterium | reverse complement strand
TGAAACCATAATCAGTAAATGGGTTTATATATTTTTCTTTAAATTCAGACATATTGTTTAATCCTTTTTACAAAGATACATTTTTTTAATATAGACGGTCTTTTTTATAAATGGCAACAGTTTATTTATAACAGGAATGTTAGTTGATTTGTTTTCTAAAATCATATTACTCTTAATAGATCATTCATGGTTTGCTCTATTATTTTTGACCAAATAAATTTCTCTTGAATCAGTGTCAACGAATTTCGTTTCTTTTTTAACAATTCATCTTTTGACATGGCAACAAACTTGGACATAGAGTTGTTTAATTCCTCTTGCGTTAATGGGCGAATCAAAATACCGTTAGAATCAGAAACCACTCTATTAACAGCCCCAACATCTGTTGCTAATATAGCCAAACCTCTTGCCATACCTTCAAGGATAACATTAGGCATTCCTTCCGAATGACTTGGACACACCAGTACATCTGCTTGATCTAACACTTCACATATTTGACCTCTAGTGGTCAATGCTCCATGGTATTTGCAATTGGGAAGTTCGATTTGATTTTCTTCAGGGATAGGCCCTACAAAATCGAAGAAGAAAAGCGCTTTGTCTTTTGATTTTCGAATTGCATGATTTAACTCTTGTAATCCTTTTCTTCGCTCGTTTCTACCTACAAAAACAAACCTTAACTTTTTCGAACAACTTATTTCACTTATTCGCACCCAGCTCTCATCAAGACCTGAAGTAATATCAAATATATTCTTTTTAGGAAATGAAAACTGAGCAGTGATAATCTCGGTTATTTTGCCTCCATAAGAAAATATGTAATCGGCATTTTCATTGTTCCACTTCACCGATTTTTGTAACATTTTTGCTTGTAGCTTCTGTTTCAAACTAGGCGAATCTTGATACATTTCATACCCATGAAATTTAACACCAATAGGCGGTAATTTTAATCCTTTTTTCTTTTGCTCCATATAATACCACCCACAAAATCCTTTGGCATACACAAAATCAATTTCAGAAAAATCAACAGTGTCAAAAAGTAGTTTTGAATACCGATAAGAGCTTCGGATATAATGACCGGGTAATTTATTTCCCTTGGGAAACACTAAACACGTTTGAGAAAATACTTTATGATTATCCTGCTCCTCAAACAAACTACGGTTAACTTCATCTTCAGTGGGCATCTTCGACTGATCACTGACACAATGTACAAGCACAACTTCCACTCCCGAAAGTGTGAAATACTTGGCAAGATTAGCCGAGTGTCGCTGCATTCCTCCTGTGACATACGGAGTTATTCCATCAGTTAGTAGTGCTATTCTCATTTTCAATTAATTCATGTTTGATGTTCGTTTTCAATTTTCCTTCTACTCTTTTGTATTCTTTCCAATTGTAATAGTAGAGGAGCACAAAGAAAGGGAAACCATTTAAAAAATAATTACCTTGACGAAGTAAGTTTAATAAAATCATAATAAGCACAGCTTGACTCAAGATGCGATATTTTACTAATTCTTCACGAGTTCTTTTAGCAACAAAACCACGTATAATCAAAAACAAAAAACTACCTAATCCCAACAAACCTGTCTCCCCCATCATTCTTATGAATAACGAATTACCATCTGATGTATTGAGTTCAAAATTATAATTTAATACAGTTTTCGTTAATGTATGTTTTTCATACCCCAATTCAAAAGAACCTACACCATGACCAATTAAAGGGCTTTCTTTAAATGTTTCGTACCCTATATGAAAGTTGTTGTACAAAACAAATCCAGATGTGTTCGTATTTTCAATTCTAAAATCTTCGTACACCCACAAAGCTATTGACGAATCAATTCTCGATTGAAAATCCAAAGAGTACTTATAAAAAATAAAAAATCCAATAATTCCAATCCCTAAACCGAGGAAAAGATATCTAATCTTAAAACCATCAATAACAAGAAATATAATAAGCATTAGTCCCAAATATGCAGTAGAAGAACTCGTCACGAGATAGCAAATAATAATAATAATAGACTCCTTTTTATTTAAAATAAAATTGGATTTATGAATCATATTATATACTGCAACATAAACAGCTGGAGCAAGTACGGCTGCCAGAGTGGAAGGTTCTGCAAATAAACTATTTACTCGAATACCAAATAGACCGCCTTCAATGACTCCCCATTTATTCAACAGCCAAGAATAATTGTAGCCTGGTCCAAATCCAACTATAAAGGTGAAAAGCTGTATCAATCCTAAAGCAGCTGCAAAAAAACTCCACTTAAGATAAACACTAAACAATTGAAACAAATTGAATTTATAATAACATAGCACATAGTAATAGAAGGAAAATGACAATAGCATTCCTCCCCATATTTTTATAAATCCAAATGACGTGCAGTTCCCTGCAATAACATTATAAATGCCCGTAATAGCAATAATTCCCAAAATCTTCATTAAGAATTGCGGATAACCATATTTCATAAAAAAGAAAGGAAGCAATCCTAAAAAAACAAGATAATGCAAATACCCCTCAAAAGGATGTCTAAAGAAAATAATCGAACTAACAAATATCGAAACAATACATTGATTTCGATATTACAAAATAACACTAGAGTATCTAAGCTTGTCGAATTCATGATTTTTGTTTCGATATTTGTTAGTTCGATTATTTTCTTTAGACAT
>CAMZLL010000068.1 GCA_947311505.1 uncultured Cryomorphaceae bacterium | reverse complement strand
TTTTGTTACTACTCAGCAGTTCTAATATCTTGATTTGCTAAATTTGTTAAGGTCTCCATCACATTCATTGAGTTTTTGATTGTAGTATCAACAACAGATCTAATGACAGCGTAATGCTGAGCAAATTCAAAAGACTTGAATTGATTAGAAATTTTCATTTTAACCTTGATATTTCTAATAGCCCTTTCAGAACCGTTATTGTCAGCAGGCACTTCTTGGATATATAAGAAAGTAAGAATCGAGTTTCTATTCTTTATTAATCGATTAACAAATGCAGTTTCTTTTTTGTGTCTCCCTTCTATTTGCTTGGCTAAAAGTGTAGATAGTTGTTGCTCAAAATCTTTAATTTTCACATTTGATTTTGAGTAATCATTTATGCTCATTGTTTTTTCGTATTCAATAGCATTCTTGAATAATTGTTTTAATTCTCCAGCCCATTGACTGTCAAAAGATTTTTCAAAATTCTTCAGTTCTCGCATCAAATGGGCTAGACATAATTGTTTTGCAAATGTCTTTATTTTTAGTTGGGCTGGTAAACTATCTGATACATAAACAGAAAGAGGAAAACCTTCTAAAAAAGTATCTACAATAGTTTGATAACCTCTGCTAAGAGATGCTAAAATGAATGTTAATGATTTATTTTGAAATACCCAAAACCACATTTTATCTTTATTCACGTGTGCACCAGTCTCGTCTCCTCCGACAACAGTGGAAGATGCAACTCTATTTTTAATTTCTTGATAAACAGGTTGAGCTTTCTTGCTCATTGATTCTAAAATGTTAAAAACAGTACCTTCACTTATAGGCAAGTTCAAAACATCTTTCATAAATGTTTTTAACCTATTGGATGGTAAATATTGATAGACAGATAGGTAAGCAACAAGAGCTTGTACATTTTTTCCGTACTGTATGTTTGCTGTTAATCGGCTTGGCATTTCTCCAATCACTTTATTGCTACAATTCCCACAAACACAACTGTACGACTGATGTTCTATATATTTTGGAGCAATTGGAGGAATAACTATTTCTTGTCGTCTTTTTTCAAGTTGAAGTAAGGATTGGTCTAAATCTTCTCCGCACTTACCACAAAAATTTGGCGTGTATTTGATAACTTCATCGGGATTGGCACTCATTTTCAATGAAGTTCCCTTATGCCCTTTTTGCCCGCCTGGTTTCCGACCTGTCTTTTCTCGTGAGTTGTTGTTCTTGCTGCGACCATAGTCTTGTGAACTAGGCGTTGAACTGGTGTCACTTCTTCTTCCGTTTTTAAGTAGTTTTTGTTCTGTTTGCATCTCCTGTATCAGAGACAGAGCAAACGCTAAGTCACTTCGTAACTGGTCGTATTCGTGCTTTGGTATGGTTATCATTTCATCGATAATACAAAGAAAAAGCATATTTGGGGAAGGCTAACAAGTTATTTGGTTTTTTATCAAATAAATTTGTTAATTTCGCTGCTGAGTAGTAACAAATTTTTAATAAAAAAAAGAGTTTGTTAGTTTTTAAATATTACATTTGCATGATATTATAACATCATTATTTAACGTTTACAAAAAAAACGCATATGAAAAAACTATACAAAAATGTATTAAGCATAGCTATTTTAGCTTTTGGTTTTAATACTGCAAATGCACAACTTCAAACCTGTACGGAGTCAGCCACAGCTTCAGGTCCTGATTCGGGAGCAACAACAGCAACCGTCACTTCATTCACTTGTGTGCCTTCAGGCTTCACAACAGCTTTTTTAACTTTAGACGCAACGATAGGTGGCTCTTGTACAAGTTGGTATAGTTATGATATTGTAGTTAACGGTACTACTGTGGCTACACAACAATGTAACCAAACTGGATTTGACTTGTCTCCGTATGCTCCATTAACCAGTGTTTCAATTATTTCAAATGACGAGGATAACTTTACTGATAACGTAAACATGACTCTTGATATTAATTTTGATTATTACGATCCTTCTGTTTGTCAACCTCCTGTTAATTTAGTTTCTTCTGTTGTTGATAACGATTCGGTAGTTGTCGTTTGGGATGAAATCGTTACTCCTGGTGGTTGGATTATAGAATATGCACCAGCTGGATTCACACCTGGTACTGGTGCAGGAACTACTGTAAATACTACTGATCTTACAGATACAATAGGCGGTTTGGCGCAATTGACTAATTATGAAATTTACATTCAAGCTGATTGCAGCACCGATTCAAGTGTATGGGAGGGGCCTTTGGCTTTTACTACGTTGGCAAACTGTCCTGATGTATCAGGAATTACAGGTGCGGTGATTACTGGAGATTCTGTTTCTATCACGTGGACTTCAAATGGCACTGAAACAATGTGGGATTATGAATATGGACCTGTTGGATTTACATCCGGATCAGGAACAATGGTAACTGGAGTAACGAATACGTATGACACAATTGCTAATTTAACACCTGGAACTTCTTACGATGTTTACGTTCGCTCTGATTGTGGAGGAGTTGACCAAGGCGCTTGGATGGGGCCGATAACACTTAATACTACTGTCGATAATGACAATCCGTGTGATGCTATCAGTGTAACAGTAGGTACGGTTGGTAATTATTCGAATTTTGGTTCTACGAATACATTTGACCCCGGTAATTCATCGAATAAAACAGTATGGTTCAAGTTTATAGCTCCAGCTTCTGGACGTGTTGCTATAGCTACTTGCGGCACGCCTTATGATACAGAATTAAGCGTATTTGACACCTTGTCAGATTGTGCTGACATTTCTCAATATACTGAAATTGGTTATGCTGATTATAATCCTTATGGTTGTGCTGGTTCGCATCCTGCAGGAATTGAAATGTGCGATTTAACTGCTGGTGAAGAGTATTTATTTAAAATTGGAGCTTGGTCTAGTTCAAGTACCGAAGGAATTTTTCCTTTATTGATTTGGGATTTACAATATGATGCAGGAACAGATACAACTGTAAACGCTTGTTTAGGAGATACTGTTAATTTAGCGCAAGCTATTTCAGATTCTTATTCTGTTACAACAACAACTTGGAGTTACGCAGCTAACCCAACTGCAATATTAAATGATACCCTAGCCTTAACCAATAATTTTACTATTGGTTCTAATTCTGTTATGCACATTGCAAGTAACTCTTGTATGGCTGATACGGCTTATGCCACAGTTAATATTTCACAAATGGCTAACACAGGGGTAGCTGTTTCTCCTTTTAACGGATGTAACACAGGTGATGTTTATTTAATGGATGGTCTAACAGGAACAGTTGATGCAGGCGGAACTTGGACATATGACAATGGTTCGAGTGCAGGAATTCTTTCAGGAAATGTATTTATCGCAAGTGGTTTAAATCTTGGTTCTTACCAATTTACCTACACTGTAGCTAATGGTGCTTGTCCTTCTGAGTCAACTCAAATAACTGTAGATTTACAAAACTGTGTAGGGATAGAAGAATCAAATAACACTTATGGTATTTATCCAAATCCAAATAATGGAACTTTCAACATAGAAAGTAAAGTTGATGGTCTTACTTCAATAGAAGTAATGGATATTCAAGGAAAGGTTGTTTTCACTTCTACTATTAATATGATTAATGGAGTTCAAACGGAAATTGCAATACCTTCAATTGAAGTTGGAACCTATTTATTGAAAGTTTCTAATAACGAAAACGTAACCGTTAAAACACTAATTATAAAATAAAACAAAAAGTCCAGTAGTAAATTTACTCCTGGACTTTTTAATACTTACAATTATGAAAAAAATATACAAAAGCTTATTAAGTCTAGCTGTAATAGCGTTAGGATTTAGTAACGCAAACGCTCAGGTGTTGAACAATACCGCAGATTGGACTAATTCCAGTTGGTCATTAACAGGGACTTATGATTTAGCTTCTGTACTTGCTGACCCAAGTACGGCTGGTAACTTTTCTTACGATGATGATAACGCAGGAAGTGGTTCAACAGATATAATAAATGCTGAATCACCTACAATAGATTTAACATCGGCTAATACAGCTGGGGAAAGTTTACTATCTGTAGCTTACCAGTATAATTATAACTTGGGTAGTGTTTTTGACCTTGAATATTATGATTTTGATTTGTCTTCTTGGGTTCTTTGGGAGTCAATTCCTGATAATAGCACGACAACTTCTGCTTGGTGTGCAAATATAACCGCACCTGTTGTTATAAGTACTGATCTTGATATTTCTTCATTTACAGCAACTCAACTAAGTGGTTTTAAATATCGTCTTCATTATGACGCTTCATCATTATGGGGGTGGGGGTTTTGTTTTAATCCTCCTACGATTATTTCAACAGCACCTCCAACTTGTCCGCAACCGTCAGCATTAACGGCTACCAATATAACGGGAACAAGTGCTACTTTAGGCTGGACAAATAACAGTTCCGCTTCTACCTTTAACGTAGAGATAGGTGCTACTGGATTTACTCCAACAGGAACAGCTACAGATGCAGGGGTGGCAAACCCATATAACATTACAACATTAACAGCACAAACAGATTATGAATATTATGTTCAAGCTGATTGTGGTGGTGGAGATATGAGTGCGTGGACTGGTCCATTTGCATTTACTACTCCTTGTGCAGTTGTAGTGCCTTTGTACTTACAAGATTTTACGACTTATTTAGATCCTTGTTGGTCAGAAGCTACTGGACCTCTTTCTGGACCAACTACACCAACGACAAATTCGAATTGGAATTCTTCAGCCTTTGCTAATACTGGAACAGACAACGGGGTGAAGATCAATTTATTCACTAATAATAGAAGTGACTGGATGATTTCACCAATGTTTGATTTATCTGCTGGTGGTTATGAAGTTCTGATTGATGTTGCTGTTACAAACTGGAACGGTACAAATGTTTCTGCAATGGGATCTGATGATGAAGTTCACTTAATGCAATCTACAGATGGAGGTACTACTTGGACATCTCTTCAGTTATGGAATACTGGAAATACTCCTTCTAATACTGGAGATAATATAATAACTGATATTACTTCTGTAACAAGTTCTACAGTACTTTTTGCAATGTACGCAACGGATGGGTCAGTTAATGATGCTGAGGATTACGATTTTCACTTTGATAACTTCCAAGTAAGGTTACAACCAGCTTGTGTTGCTCCATCAGCTTTAACAGCTGCTAATATGACTACTACAACTGTTGACTTAGGATGGACTGAAAATGGTACTGCTACTTCTTGGAATATAGAGCTAGGTTTAACAGGATTTTCACCAACAGGAACACCAACAAATACAGGCGTATCAAATACGTTTAACGCAACAGGATTAACAGCGTTTACTGGATACGATTTTTATGTGCAAGCTGATTGTGGTGCTAATCAAAGTACATGGGTTGGACCGTTTAACTTTACAACTCTAGCTACTTGTCCAGCTCCAACAGTTTTAACTGCTACAAATGTTGCTGCAACAATGGCTGATTTAGGATGGACGAACAACAGTTCTGCATCTACGTTCAATGTAGAAATAGGAGCTGCTGGATTTACACCAACCGGAACAGCTACAGATGCAGGGGTTGCTAATCCTTATAACATTACAACATTAACTGCACAGACAGATTATGAATATTATGTTCAAGCTGATTGTGGTGGTGGTGATGCAAGTGTGTGGGTTGGACCTTATGCTTTTACTACTCCTTGTGTTGTTGAAATAGCCCCTTGGACAGAAGGTTTTGAAAATGCAGGAACTATTCCTAACTGCTGGTCTATGACTGGAGGAGAAAATTGGGAATTTCAAAACACTGGAGGTTTTGACCATATTGGAAACAACGGTACGTTAACTGGAACAACGGTTACAAATAATTATTTTGCTTTTGTTGATGCTAGTGGAACACAAGCTCCTGCTGAGTTGTATTCTCCAATGATTGATGTTTCAGCATTATCATATCCTATGTTATCTTTTTATGAAATTAGTGATAATGAAGGAAATGCAAATTCTCAATTAGATGTTGAAGTATGGGATGGTGCAGCATGGAATTCTGTAGGTACATACAATACAAATACTAATGGTTGGGAGAAAATAGAAATATTACTTTATGGTATTACTTTTACGGGTGATGCACAGGTTAAATTTATATTTTCAGAGTTAGTACCTAGTAATTTTTATGATGATATTGCCATAGATGATGTTACTATCGATGAAGGTCCTTCTTGTCCTAATCCAACTGACTTAATGACTACTTGGGTTGATAATGATTCTGTAATAGTTACTTGGGTTGCAGGTTTTGGTGAAACAGCTTGGAATGTTGAATTAGGGGCTGTAGGTTTTGCACCAGGTACTGGTGCACAAATAACTATAGACAACATAACTACTAATATGACTGATACAATAGGTGGATTAACTGAACTAACAGATTATGAAATTTATATTCAAGCGGATTGTGGTGCAGATTCAAGTACTTGGGTTGGACCAGTAATGTTTACAACATTACCAAATTGCGCTGATGTATCTAATGTTTCTGTTATTGCTTCTGGTGCAGATTCTATCGTTGTTTCATGGTTGGCAAACGCTGGTGAAACAATGTGGGACGCAGAGATTGTTGCTTCTGGAGCAGCAGTTGGAACAGGAACAATGCAATCAATCACAGATACTAATGTTGTATTTAATGGGTTAATGTCAGGTACTACGTATGATATATATGTAAGATCTGATTGTGGTGGATCTGACCAAGGTCAATGGGTTGGACCATTAACTTATACAGTTGGTTGTACTTCTTTGATGCCTATAACCCTTCCATTCGTTGAAGATTTTGAAGCGATGACAATGACTCAAATAGGCGATTCTTTAATCTATTGCGGTGCTGATAAATCTTGGATGTTTACCACAGACAATCAAATCGATGGTAGAGTTAGAGTAGGGTCAGATGCTATCACCGCATTGAATGGTGCTGGATCTATGACAATGGATGTAGCAACTTCAGGTACTCAAACTATTAGTTATTCTGATTTAACATTAGATCTTTCTAATTATTCTGCATCTACAGATTTAGCATTTAGTTGTAAGTATATGGAACACGGAGATGAATTTGATCCAAATGATATGGTTTGGATTAGAGGAAGTAATCAAGATTCTTGGTTGCAAATTTTAAGTTGGAATACAAATCCAGGAAACGGACAAATGGCTTCTGTTTTAGAATTTGACATTTCTAATGTTCTAAGTACTGCAGGTCAAGCACCTAGTTCTACATTCCAATTAAGAATTGGTTGGGAAGATAACTTCCCTGCAACTTCTACAACGAGCTCAGATGGAATTACATTTGATGATATTAGAATCGAAGAAGTTACTTGTTTTACACCTTCTAATTTAGCTGTTGTAGATGCTATGGATGATTCATTGATTATTGATTGGACTTCAAACGGTGGTGAGACTGAATGGCTAGTAGAATATGGACCAGTTGGTTTTACACCGGGAACAGGTACTATGTACTCAACTACAAGTAATGCAGATACTATTACATTATTAACGCCAGGAGATGTTTTTGATTTCTATGTAGCCGCATATTGTGGTGTTGGGGATACATCTAATTGGTTTGGACCAGAAGTTATAGCAACAGAAGTAATCAATGACTTTACTTGTGATGCAATATTCCTTCCTGCTGATGGATCTACATCTATGTTCTCTAATAATGGAGCTACACAACAACCCAATGAAAACTTCTCTGGAAACGGACATACGGTTTGGTTCAAAACGGTCGTGCCAGCATCTGGGCATCTTGCAATTGGGAATTGTGGAACAACAGTGAGTACTAGAATTGAAACATTCTCTTATCACGTAAATTGTACGGATTCTTTATTCTCTTATCCACTTGCTTCATCTTCATCTAACCCTTGGAATTGTGACGGTACATCACCAGCAGGTGTAGAGGTTTGTGGAGAAACTGCTAATGATACCATATTCTTCTCAGTTTCTACTTTTGGAACAGATGGTGTATTTCCGATAACTATATGGGATTTAGGATATGATGCAGGTACAACTGTCACAGGTACAACTGCTTGTGCAGGAGATACTATTCAATTGAATGGAATGGTTACAGGAGCGGTATATCAATATACAGGTGTTTGGGAGTATCCAAACCCAACAGTAATATTGAATGACACCTCTGCGATGACTGCTAATTTCTTATTAGGAAACGATTCTGTACAATTTGTAGTTTTAAACACTTGTATGTCTGATACAGCTAATCTAGTAATAGAATTATCTACTACACCAAATACAGGTATCGCAATAGATCCTTTTGACGGTTGTAATACAGGAGATGTTTATTTACCAAATGGTTTGACTGGTTCAGTTGACGCAGGTGGAACTTGGACTGAAAATACAACTACGGGATTGTTAGCAAACAATGTATTTATTGCTAGTGGTCTATCATTAGGAGATTATGACTTTACTTATACAGTTGACAATGGAGTTTGTCCTCCAGCTTCAACAGTAGTAACAGTTACAATCAACGACTGTGTAGGGATTGAAGAAGAAACAAATTCGTCATTCAGTGTCTATCCAAATCCTAATAATGGTGAGTTCTTTATCGCTACTAACGTAGAAGGTACAGCAACTGTTCAAATAATAGATGCACAAGGAAAAATCATTTACAACAAATCATTAAATCTTAATACAAATGCTACATCAATTTCTTTGAAAGATATTGAAGCAGGTATTTATATGATTAAAATTATTTCTGAAACAGAAACTTCAGTAAGAAGTTTAATGATTAAATAATAGAATTCTAAACTAATACAAAGCCTCTTTCTTAATTGAAAGGGGCTTTTTTTGTTTTAAAATAAACTTGTAGTTCAAAGATTAAGGAATAATGATAGTACACTATAAGCTTTAATAACATTTACGGATACAAAACAAGTTTTGAATTTCCCTTTTCAAAATCAATAGTACATTGTTGGATTTAATTTTTAAAATTGTAACTTTCCAAAAAATTATCAATTATGAAATATTTTTTAATACTATTTAGTCTATTACATTTAATTGGAAATATAACGCATGCACAACAAACAATAAAAGGTAAAGTTGTTGATTTAGAATCAAAGTTTCCTTTGCCCGGTGTCAATGTTATGGTTGTTTCTGATACGACCCAGTTTTTAGGAGGCGCTACAGATATAAATGGTCAATTTAAAATTAAAAATGTCCCTGTTGGAAGGCATCAAGTAAAATTGACGTATATGGGTTATACTACGCAAGTACTAACAGTGATAGTAAACTCAGGTAAAGAGTCGATCTTAAATGTTGATTTAGAAGAGGCGTCTGAAATGATAGAAGAGTTTACAGTTGTAGCCTCTGACAAGCGAGAAGTAAACAACGAAATGGCATTAGCCAGTGCGCAACAATTCTCAGTAGAAGAAACAAACAGATACGCAGGTAGTAGAGGAGATCCTGCACGAATGGCATCAAATTTTGCAGGAGTAAATGGTGCAGATGATAGTAGAAATGATATCGTAGTCAGAGGGAATTCTCCATTAGGAGTAATATATCGAGTAGAAGGCATTACTATTCCCAATCCCAATCATTTTTCTATACCAGGCTCAAGCGGAGGTGCAGTAAGTATTTTGAATAATAAAGTTTTAGCCAATAGTGATTTTTTTACAGGAGCATTTCCCGCAGAATATGGCAATAGTACAGCAGGTGTTTTTGATCTTAAACTTCGGTCGGGTAATAATGAGAAGTTTGAGTTTTCGGGACAATTTGGATTTTTAGGTACGGAAGTTTTAGCAGAAGGTCCACTATCAAAAAAACACAATGCCTCATTTTTAGTAATGTACCGCTACTCTACAGTAAGTTTATTTAGTACTCTTGGTATAGATATAGGTACATCAGCAGTTCCAATATATCAAGATTATGCACTTAAATTTAATTTTCCGTTAAAAAATGGAGGTAATATAGCCCTATGGGGCATGGGAGGTAAAAGTGACATAGACATCACTATTAGTAATCAAAAAGATACCTCGGAAGTTGATTTATATGGAGAAAATACAAAAGATCAATTTTTTGGAACGCAAATGCACGTAGGGGGTCTTACCTATACACATCCACTAAATGAATCGACTTATTTAAAATCAACCCTAACGGCTAGTATGAGCAAGCAAAATGCAAATCACGATACCATTTCGAGATTGATAGATAATAACGGAGAGTTTCAGGTATTATCAATTGACAAATATATGGCGTATCAATTTTTGTCCAATAGATTCTCTAGTTCTACATTTATCAATAAAAAAATGGGCAAAAAGAATGTTATAAAATTGGGATACGTAGCCGATTTTGCAACCTATGACTTTCAAGATAGTGTAACCACAAACTCAGCACTTCAAACCTATCGTTTTAGGTTTAATTCAAAAGGAAATTATTTTTTAATTCAACCCTATTTGAGTTGGAAACATAAATTTAGTAACAAATTAGTGATGACGGCAGGACTTCATAGTCAATATATGTCATTGGGTAATGCTTTTGCTCCAGTTGAGCCAAGATTTGGGTTAAAATGGGATGCAACTAAGAAAGGTTCGTTAAGTATTGGATTGGGCATGCATTCTCAATCGCAACCCGTATATACCTATTTTTATTTATTACCCGGAAATTCTCAGCCGCACAACACCAACATGGGCTTTACTAAAAGTAACCACGCTGTACTTGGATATACTCATAAATTTAACAAAAAATTTGGTGGAAAAATTGAAACCTATTACCAATCTTTAAGCGGAATTCCTGTTGAAGTAAATCCATCATCCTTTGCATTAACAAATGCAGGAGGAGGATTTTCTAGATTATTCCCCGACACATTGGTAAATAATGGAACCGGTTACAATTATGGAGTAGAAGTAACTTTGCAACGTTACTTCAATAAAAGTTGGCATGCTATGTTTACAGGTTCATTATACAACTCCAGATACGTACCAAGCGATGGAATTGAAAGAAACTCTAGTTATAACGGCAATTACGCTGTAAACTTACTTGCAGGAAAAGAATTTGTAATAAAAGAACGTAAAACAATAGGAATAGGTGTAAAACTAACCAAAGCAGGTGGGAAAAGGTATGGAGAAGTTGATACGTTAGCATCTAACCAACAAGGGGAAGTTATCTTTACAGATAACAACTTCAATGCCTACCAATTTAGAGATTATTTTAGAATGGATGTAAAACTATCTTACAAAGCCAATGCTAAAAAAGTAACGCATGAAATAGGTCTTGATTTAGTTAACTTATTAGGAACACAAAATATATTAAGTTTATCCTATGCACCAGTACCTGGAGATCCAACAGCAAATCCAATAAGGGAAAATTATCAATTGGGATTCTTACCGATATTCTACTATCGAATTGATTTTTAAAGTAGCTTATTGATAGGCCTATTATGTGAAGTATTTTAGGATAAATAAGTGTTTTAGCACTTGCTTAAATACTAAGATTTATATATCTTTACGTTATGAAAATCAATAGTTGCATACGCACAGAGGCTAACACTACTCAAATTGATACTTGTAAAGATACTATTAGCGAACTTGAAGTATCATTTGAAGAACTATCTACTGCTTTTAATTTAGCGGGTAACAATATTAGACTTAAAATTTTATATCTACTTTCAAAAGAACATAATCTATGTGTATGCGATTTGAGCGATATCCTAGAAATGAATATTTCCGCTATTTCGCAACATTTAAGAAAGTTAAAAGACAGGAAGCTTGTAACCAAAAATAGAAAAGGGCAAACGATATATTACAAGCTAAGTCCAGAATGTCTAACTATTTTCAGCCCATTATTTGCATTATTAGAAAAGGATAATCTACTAGAAAACGTATGAAAATAAAAGCAAATTCAAAAGGAGCTTTAGTTACGGGTATATTTGCTGCCCTAGCTGCGTCCTCTTGTTGCATTCCTCCCTTCATAGCATTGATAGCTGGTGTAGGCGGTGGAGCATCTACATTATCATGGATGGAACCGTTCAGACCATACCTTATCGGGTTTGCAATCTTATCGATAGGCTATGCGTGGTATAAGCATTTAAAACCATTACCAAAAGACGACTGCGGATGCTCTATAGAAAAACCGAGATGGTATCAAACCAAAGGATTCTTGATTGGGATGACTGTTTTTGCAATTCTATCTATTGGATTTCCTTATTTCTCGCATTACTTGCATCCGAATATCAAAAAAAACGTGCCGTTAAACGCTGATGCCATAGTTACCAAAGTAAACTTAAATATAGAAGGTATGACTTGCGCCTCATGTGAGTATCACATAAATTATGCGGTGCACGAACTCAACGGAATCCGCGATATTACAACTTCTTATGAGAGTGGAACTACAATAATAGTATTTGACGCGAGACAAACTTCTATTCAAGAAATTACAAAAACAATAAATCAAACCGGATATACGGTCAAAAAAAATTAGTTTATATGGAATTAAAATCAATACTTTCATGTCCAAAATGTGGGTATCAAAAAGAAGAAGAAATGCCTACAGATGCATGTCATTTTTTTTATGAATGCGAAAAATGTAAAACGCTATTAAAACCACTTGAAGGGGATTGTTGTGTGTTCTGTTCGTATGGAACAGTACCGTGCCCTCCAATTCAAGAAAACAACAGTTGTGGCAATACAAATTGCTGTTCATAAAACAACCAAAATGAAAAAACACATCATATCATTACTATTAATTGGATTAGCACTCTTTGTAGCATGCACACCGCCAGAATCAAGTTCTAAAAAGGATATTATTATCAAAAAAAGTAACATTGTAAAAAGAAGCGTAGGTGTGAATGGGATGACCTGCGTAGGTTGTGAAGTTACACTTGAAGATCAAGTTTCTAAAATAGAGGGAGTTGTATCCGTAAAAGCATCACACACAGATAGTAAAGCAGTTATAGAATTTGACACTACAAAAACAAATCTTCATATTATCAAAAAGATAATTAAAGAAGCCGGGTATCAATCCTACTAAAACTAGAACATGGGAATTTTCTTAAACTTTGGAGAACGAGTTGACAATTACGACTATAAAGTAATCAACGAACGAGATGCACGAGCCAGTGCTGGCATAATGTTTTTACTTGGGCTTTTGAGTCTTTTTTCGGTTTATATATTGCGTACCATTTTTTGGGCAGAACTGTTTTCCATTACCTTCATATTAGAATTTGCTATTCGAATTGTTATCAATCCAAAGTATGCACCTTATATGCTTATCGGAGGATTAATCGTCCATAATCAAACCCCCGATTGGGTAGAAGCGAAACCCAAAAGATTTGCTTGGTCGCTCGGTTTAGTACTTGGTCTTATCATGACTTATTTTATAGTTTTTGATATTATTTCTCCAGTTAGAATTGGTATTTGCTGGCTCTGTCTCTTTCTTTTGTTCTTGGAGTCTGTTTTTGGTATTTGCTTGGGATGCATACTTTATAAAAAATTAAATTGGAAATTATATAACTGCCCAGGTGGAATATGCGATGTAGCTACACCCAGAAAATATAATATCAAGAATTATTTTTTTATTCTAGGTTTCATGGGGTTATTCTATCTTACTTATCTTACCCTGAAGCATTATAAGATCAGTGAGACCCCTAATATTATCATCATTGATGAATAAAAATCGCATAATTATTAGGAATTAAACTCTACCAATCGTACATTTGCGATAAGGAATGGATAGAGCGTTAAAAAATATCAATTACAAAGAAGAAACAAAGGAATTAGCGGTGTTTGCAAAGGCTTTGGCACATCCTACACGAATAGCTATCTTAAAACATTTGGATAATCAAACTTGTTGTTTTACGGGCGATTTGGTTGAAGTATTTCCATTAGCACAATCTACCATTTCCCAACATTTAAAGGAATTAAAAAATGCGGGGTTAATTCAGGGAGAATTAAAACCTCCAAAAATTAGATATTGTATCAACCAACAAAATTGGAATAAAGCAAAGCTTCTTTTTGAACGTTTCTTTGTATAATTCTTTTTAAGAAAACAGAATCGCTTATTTACGATAAACAAAATAAATATGAGTAAAATTATAAAAATATTGGGAACGGGATGTCCCAAATGCAAAACAACCACAGCATTAGTTGAGGAGGTAGTAAGAGAAAATAATATTGATGCAACTATTATAAAAGTAGAAGACATTATGGAAATAATGGAATACAACGTTCTTTCTACACCAGTATTAGTAATAGACGAGCAGATTACCGTTAAAGGTAGAGTGCCGAGTAAAAAAGAAATTTTAGACCTATTAAACTAAAGTAAAATGAAACCAGCAAAAGAAATTTGCCCTACTACCACCAAAGGAAAAGTGCAAGAAGGAGCATTAATAGTAGATGTTCGAAGTCAAACAGAGGTGGCAGAAGTTACATTTGATGTTCCCAACTACCTAAACATTCCACTAAACGAAATGGAAACTCGCATAAATGAAATCCCTAAAGATATCGAAATAGTAATGGTAAGTAAAACCGGTGATAAAAGCCTAAAAACAACCTATTTTCTTATGAATGCGGGTTTTGAAAACGTTTACAACATGCGGGATGGTATAGTTAAATGGGCAGCTAAAGGTTTTCCAACTAAAGGAAATGTAAACGATTTACTAAATGGAGACAGTTGTGATTGCACTCAATCAAATTGTTGTTAAAAAAATTACTTCCATGAAAACAAAAACTTACTATATTTTCATTGTGCTAATTGCTCTATTTGTCATTAGCTCTTGCCAAAATAAAGAAAATAAAACAGCTGTTACATTTATTGAATTGGGGTCAGTAAAATGCATTCCTTGTCAAAAAATGCAATCGGTTATCAAAAAAGTAGAAGAAAATTACCCAAACCAAGTAAAAACTATCTTTTATGATGTATGGACTGAGGAAGGTGAAGAAGCTTCCAAAGGTTTTGAGTTTGAAGAGATTCCTACACAAATATTTTTAGATGCAGACGGTAAGGAATACTATCGACACGTTGGTTATTTTCCATACAAAGAGCTGGAACAGGTACTTAAACAAAAACTCTAATCATGTTTGATTGGATA
>CAMZLL010000067.1 GCA_947311505.1 uncultured Cryomorphaceae bacterium | reverse complement strand
CATCATGAAAATCGTAGTTTCTATTGTTATCAACACCGAAATCTCCGTTTCCATGGTTTCTTCTATTTTTTCGCCACATTTCACCACCATTTATTGAATCTTGATTGCAATTATATTTATATCCATCTACATTTAAAACAGGAATAAAATACAATTCAGAATTATCAACAATCGCTTGCACTTCAGGATTCAATAAATGGTGGTGAAATGTGGCGAAAAAATAGAAGAAACCATGGAAACGGAGATTTCGGTGTGGATAACAATAGAAACTACGATTTTCATGATGGGTCAAACACGAGTATGTGGGGTACAACAGGCGTTAGCTTTAATACTTCTAACGATACCTATCCAGGCTCAGGTCCTTTTTCTGAGGTAGAAAACCAAGCCATGAAATGGTTTTGTGAGAACCACAATTTCAAACTTGCTTTAAATAATCATTCGTATGACAATTCGCTGCTTTATCCTTTTGGCTATGCCAACAATCAATTGACTCCAGACAACAGCACTTATGTTGCTATTTCAAACGCTATGGTGAAACACAATGGATATGGAATGCAAGCCAAATTGAGTTCTTTACTTTACCCAGCTTCAGGTGATTCAGACGACTGGATGTATGGAGACGATTTGGCAAACAAACCAAAAATATTTTCTTTCACTCCAGAAATTGGAAATAATGGATTTTGGCCTCCAATGAACGAAATAGAACCAACATGCAACAGTATGGTTTACACCAATTTAATGGCGGCACACCTCATAACCAATTACGCAGAAACCAAAGATGCAATGGTTAATTCTATTGCTACAACTTCGGGATACTTTAAATATGAAATTCAACGTTTAGGAATAGAAACTCCAGCTAATTTTACGGTTTCAATCAATCCATTATCCAGCAACTTGCTTTCTGTTGGAGGAGCAAATACGCACAGTAATATGAGTATGTTACAAACCGATTTAGATTCAATATCTTACACTTTGAATTCATCTATACTAGATGGAGATATTATAAGCTATGAACTACTTATCAATAATGGCTATTATACAGAAACTATATTGGTAAATAAAACCTATGGCACTGGAACACCTGTATTGGTGGACAATGGAGCGAATATGTCCAATTGGACTACTACAGGAAATTGGGGAACTACTACATCTGATTATTATTCCGCACCTTCTTCTATTACAGATTCTCCTAATGGGAACTATGCCAACAATACCAATAAAACGATTGCATTAAGTAATAACGTAAATCTAAGTACCGCTATCGGAGCTTCATTATCTTTTTATGCAAGATGGAACATAGAGTTAGACTATGATTATGTGCAAGTAGAAGTATCTACTAATAATGGAGCAACTTGGGAACCTCAATGTGGAGAATATACCAATACCGGAACTACCTATCAAGATCTAAATGCTCCACTTTACGATGGGCTTCAAAACGCTTGGGTTAATGAAATAATTGACCTCAGTCAGTATTTAGGAAGTAACATTAAAGTACGTTTTCAGTTGGTTTCAGACCAAGGAGTAACAGAAGAAGGCTTCTATTTTGACGACCTAGAAATTCGTGTGCTAGAACCTCCCGTTGGTATCAACAGCCCTAATCCTACTTTTAACTTATCAAGTTACCCAAATCCCGCAAACGAACTTGTAACGATAAATTATAGCACAGCAGTTGATTTAAACAATGCTGTCCTTATTATTTCTAATGAACTAGGGCAGGAAGTAAAGCGATTGAGCGTAAATAAATCAAAGGGGAGTCTGACGATAAATACGGATACAATGCAGAGTGGCATCTATTTTTATAGTATTGTTTCTTCTAAAATTCAATCAGCCACTAAGAAAATGATGGTAGTTAAGTAGTGACTAGTTCTAATCATGTACAATTTACCTGATTTTAAATAATTTTTACAATTTCTTTAACATTCCTTAACAAGGGCTAATGCTCTAAAATTAAGGAATCTTTCTATTTTTGTTTTTAACAATCGTTTAATTGTTAAAAATAAGAAAAAATGGAAGATACAACGAACATAAGTACAACCTCCGGAACACAATCAACTGGAGAAGTCGGAACAGATATCAGAGCATTAAATGAATTGATTCACCAAGAAAGTTCATTTGTTGATTTGATAAAAATGGAAATGAATAAGGTAATTATAGGGCAGCCACAAATGGTAGAGCGACTTTTGATTGCATTATTATCAGATGGACATATACTGCTAGAAGGTGTACCTGGTCTTGCAAAAACACTTGCTATTAATACTTTAGCAAAAACAATAGACGTATCTTTCAGTCGTATTCAATTTACACCAGATTTGTTGCCTGCCGATTTGTTAGGTACTATGATTTATAATCACAATAAAGAAGAATTTGTATCTAAACGTGGACCAATTTTCGCTAACTTTGTATTGGCAGATGAAATCAATAGAGCTCCAGCTAAAGTTCAAAGTGCATTGCTTGAAGCTATGCAAGAACGCCAAGTTACCATTGGTGACACTACGCATAACTTACCCAAACCATTCTTAGTTTTGGCAACAATGAACCCTATCGAGCAAGAGGGAACGTATCCATTGCCAGAAGCTCAAGTAGATCGATTTATGCTCAAAGTAGTGTTGGATTATCCAAAAAAGGAAGAAGAAAAATTAATCTTAAGAATGAATACTTCTGAGGGAGGGTTTCCAAAGCCAAATAAAGTGGTTGCTCCCGAGACCATAATCAAAGCCCGTAGCATTGTTAGAAAGGTATATATGGATGAAAAGATAGAGCAATATATCGTAGATATTGTAAATGCAACTCGTACTCCAAAAGAGTATGGAATGGATAATCTCTCCGATTTAATTGATTTTGGAGGTTCACCAAGAGCGAGCATTGCTTTAGCAACTTGCGCAAAAGCGTATGCGTTTATTAAGAAAAGAGGATATGTGATCCCCGAAGATGTGCGTGCTATTTCTCATGATGTGCTACGACATCGAATAGGATTGAGCTACGAAGCAGAAGCAGAGAATATCAACACCGAAATAATCATTAATTCCATTTTGAATAAAGTGGAAGTGCCTTAGGCAATACTTATCGCTTGATTATAAACCACTTCTACAGGCATAGTGCACTAATTAATTTGGACAACCAAAAAAATAATAAATCCGAAAGCTTAAACAAACCCAGATTTTAAAAATGGAAACAAAAGAACTCATTAAAAAAGTTCGAAAAATCGAAATCAAAACAAGAGGACTATCTGCTCAGGTATTTTCTGGCGAATACCACTCTGCGTTCAAAGGGCGTGGCATGGCATTTGCCGAAGTACGTGAATATATGCCTGGTGATGAAATTAGAACCATTGATTGGAATGTTACCGCACGATTTAATCAACCTTACGTTAAAGTTTTTGAGGAAGAACGAGAGTTAACAATGATGCTCATTGTGGATATTTCGGGATCGCAAGATTTTGGAACACGAGCACAACTCAAGAAATACTTAGTAGCAGAACTCTGCGCTGTATTAGCATTTTCGGCAGCTCAAAACAACGACAAAATAGGAGTTTTGCTTTTTTCGGAAGATGTTGAATTATTCATTCCTCCGAAGAAAGGCAGAAAACATATACTGCGTATAATTAGAGAATTGTTAGAATTTAAACCTCAGAAAAAAGGTACAGATATAAACGGTGTTTTGCGTCATTTTAATAATGCAATGAAAAAAAGAACCATTGCATTTTTGATCTCTGATTTTCAAAACACAAAAGGATTGGATGATGTGTTAAAGATTGTAAATAAAAGGCATGATTTAATAGCATTACAAATAGAAGACCCTATTGAATCGGAACTGCCTAAAGTTGGAATTGTTCAGCTGCTAGATGCTGAAACGGGCAAAACAAAATGGATCAACACCAATAGAAAAAGCGTGCGAACCAAATGGAAAGCAAACGCAATAAAAAGAAACAAAGAATTGTCTAGGTCGTTTAGAAAAAGTGGGGTAGATTTCGTTAAAATAAGAACCGACAGACCGTATATATTACCCTTAATGAATTTATTCAATAAAAGATGATGCAAAGAGTATTAACATACCTATTTATCCTTGTAATGAGTGTTGGTTGGGCGCAAAATGATGCTTCATTGAGTTTGGTTACCGACAAAAACAAGGTGGAAATTGGCGCCCCTATTCTAGCAAGTATTCGGTTTACGTATCCATCAAGTTATGATGCTGCTGAAATTATATTTCCTCAAAAAGATGAGAGTACACCCATCAGCGATACTATAGATGTCTGGGGCGCAAAAGAACCCATTATAAAACTGGATGAACAAAATGGATTGATAACTTGGCAACAAGATATAACCATTGCTGTTTTTTGGGGTGGCAACATACAATTGGGTCCATTTAAAGCAATAATGGGACAAGATACATTATGGTCAAATGCTGTAACACTGAACATTGCTACCCCAGATGTAGATATAGAAGAAGATTTTAAAGGAATCAAAACCATTGAAAAAGATCCTTTTACATGGTGGGAAATGATTATGCTGTTTGTAAAAATATATTGGATATGGATTGTTAGTCCTCTTGTTTTAATAGCATTAGCCATAGCTTTGGCTTATTTGATTAAAAAGAAAAAAGAACAAGAAGTTAAAGTTCCTAAGATTCCATTACCAATCAGATTGATGTCTCAATTGGAAGAAGTGGATAAAAAACAACTATGGCAAAATGAAAAACATAAGGCGTACTATTCTGAAGTTACCGATGTTATTAGAAAACTATTGGAGCATAAATTTGATATTCACGCTATGGAGCAAACTAGCGATGAAATACTTGCCTCACTACGTTTAACTTCCATATCTAAACCAGAATTGAACGAACTTTCCAGTCTTTTTGAACTAGCGGATATGATTAAATTTGCCAAATCTACGCCTGTTCCAGAAGAAAACATTACCGCCATGAAGTTGGCTAAATCATTGGTTCAACGAGAAATTGACACATTAAAAAAATGATAAAGCTTATAAATTCATATCAATTTGCAGACGCATGGGTGTTGTGGTTTTTATTAATCATTCCTGTTTTGGTGATGTATTACTTATTAATCGCCAAAAAACAAACCAATCCGCTTTTAATTTCGAGCTTAACTTTAAGTTCTCAGGTACCTGAAGGTTATGGAGCTTGGTTAAAACCATTTTCTTACACACTTAGATTACTTGCTATAACTTTATTTATAATCGCATTGGCTCGCCCGCAAATGAGCAAAGAAAGCGAGACTTTTATTGAACAATATAAGGAAGGAATAGATATTATCATAGCACTAGACGCTTCTGGGAGCATGTTGGCGGAAGATTTTAAACCAGATCGCTTTCAAGCCGCTAAAAAAGTAGCGCAAGAATTCGTATCTAAACGAGAAAACGACCGCATAGGACTGGTTATTTTTGAGGATGAATCCTATACGCAATGTCCTCTTACTGGGGACCAAACCATTGTACAGGAATTGATAGGAGAATCAAAACAAGGAATTTTTCAAGGCGGAACAGCAATTGGTTCTGGATTAGCTACAGCAGTTAATAGATTAAGAGATAGCAAAGCAAAAAGTAAAATAATTATATTACTAACTGACGGAGTAAACACACACGGGAAAATACATCCTTTAGCTGCTGCCGAAATAGCTAAAAAATTTGGAATACGTGTATATACCATAGGTGTAGGAACAAATGGAAAAGCAAAAATGCCAGTTGCTATAAATAGTTTTAATGGTAAATACATTTACGATTATGTACCTGTAGAAATTGATGAAAAAACGTTAAAAGAAATTTCAAAAATGACGGATGGTAATTATTTTAGAGCCACAGATAATGAGTCGTTAAAGCAAATCTATACAGAGATAGATAAATTGGAAAAAGCAAAAGTTGAAACCATAGAATATGAAATGGATTTGCCCGAAAAAAGTATGCCTTTGATAGTATTAGGTCTGTTATTTTTAGGTATTGATTTAGTGTTAACTGTTATTTTTAAATCTTTATCGTAATGAAAGAAGGAAAAAAATATTCATTTAATATAGGGATGTTTTCTATCTTTGTATTGGCAGCAGAACTCGTTTTTTGGCTTGGTTTATTCTTGATGAACTCCTACATAGAAGAAAACGAACCATCGTTTCGCTTTGAACATTCTTGGGTGCTATATATTGGTTTTATTTTTATACCGATGTTAATTCTTATACATTTTTATTTGAAGTTTTGGAGAAACAAAAGTTTAAAAAAATATGCAACATATCAGTTATTACCGCATTTATTTGCAGGATATTCAACTTGGAAATCAGGCGTTAAATATGTATTACTTCGTTTTGGTTTATCCTGTTTAATAATAGCTGGTGCTAATCCTCAATATGGAGAAACCGAAAAAGAAATACAAACCAAAGGCATTGATATAATGATTGCTTTAGATGTGAGTACGAGTATGCTTGCAGAAGATTTGGTAGAAGGAAAAAGCAGGTTGTATGTAGCCAAAAAAGGCGTTTCTCAGTTGATTGACCGACTGCACGGAGATCATATAGGTATTGTGGTGTTTGCAGGAGCAGCTTACAAACAGCTTCCGATAACACCCGATTATAACATAGCCAAAATGTTTTTGAATAATATCAGTACAGATATGATGTCTTCACAAGGTACAGATATAGGAAATGCAATAGAAGAATGTATGTCTTCATTTGATTTTGAAAAAGAAACCAATAAAGTTATTATTGTGTTCTCAGACGGAGAAGATCATGAAGAGAGCGCTTTAGTTAATGCTAACCAAGCAAAAGATAAAGGAGTAATCGTACATACGATAGGAATGGGAACAACCAATGGTTCGCCCATACCAATAGGAAAAAAAGGCGTGTACAAAAAAGATGAAAATGGAAATCGTGTAATGACTAAACTTAATGAAAACATGATGATAGATGTCGCAGAAGCTGGAGGAGGCTCTTACATTAGAGCTCAAGGATATTCCATAGGTTTAGATGGGTTGGTAGGTGATATCAACGAAATAGAAAAAACGACATTAAAAACCGACAAATACTTAACCTATTCGGATCATTTTCAGATTTTCTTGTTTATAGGATTGTTACTTATTGGCATGGATTTATTCCTAACCGAAAAGAAAGCCACTTTGTTTTTCCAAATTACTAACGCTAAATCTAAAACCTTATGAAAAAGCTGGTAATTATAATAATAACGCTTTGTTTTGGACTACTTGCTCAAGCTCAAACAGCAGAGAAAATTGCATTTAACAGAGGTGTGTATGCCTATCAAAAAGGCGAATATGCCAAAGCAACCGAAAGTTTTAAAAAAGCATACGATCTAAATAGTGATTACTTGAAAGCTTTATATAATGCCGGAAATTCTGCTTACTTAAATGGCGACTTTGAAGATGCAAAACAATTATTTTCCGACTATACACGCTTTGCTGATAGTAGAATAGACAAGGCAAAAGCACACTATAACATCGGAAATATTGCCTTGCAAAATGGAAAGTCTATAGAAAAAGAATTGATGCAAGTATCCAAAGATCAAACAGTGAGTTATGACGAAAAGATGAAACTATTTGATACAAGTCAAGATGAATATAAAGCAGCTATAAAATCGTATAAAGAATCTTTGCGTAACAACTCTAGCGATGAAGATGTAAAGTATAACTTAACGTATGCATTGAAACATTTAAAGTATCTAGAGCAGCAGCAAGAACAAGAACAGAAAGAAGGCGACTCTGACAAAAAAGACCAGCAAGAAGAAAATCAGGAAAAAGAGGACAAGGGAAATCAATCTGACGAACAAAAAGACGGAGACCAAAGTGATGATGGCAATCCAAAAGATGGAGACAAAAAGGACGGAGATCAAAAAGGAAAGGACGATTCTGAAAAAGACGGAGATCCATCTAAGAAGGAAGGAGATAAAGACAAGGAAGGAAAAGATAATGATTCTGATCCTAAAGAAGGTAAAAATGGAGAAGAGGAAAAAGAAATAGAGGGACAAATATCAAAAGCTCAGGCAAGAAAAGAATTAGACGCTATGAATAATGATGAACAAAAAGTACTGATGAAAGTGTTTAAATCAAAAGAGGATAAAAAGAAACAAACTAACTCTAAAAAAGATTGGTAATTTGCAAACATAAAATTATTAATTACAGTTAATAAAAAGAAAAAACAACAGTTCATTTATATGAAACACTATATAAAAATAACATTTTTTTTAACCCTGCTCTTATTTTGTTCCAATAGTATTGGACAAAAAGAGATCTATGTGGATATTGAATGTAGTAATCAATATCCAGGTGTAGCAGAACAGATTAAACTTTCCTATGTTTTAAAAATGAAACTAAAAGGCGGAGCTGCTTCTATATCTCATGGTGGCATAAGCATTGTAAAACCAACGTTCACAGACATAAATATAGTTGATGAAGGGAAAGAAGGAACAGGATTTGGGTTTGGCAGCATGGGTGGTGGAGCGATGAAGTTATACAAGTACTCTTTTATTTTACAACCCAAGAAAAAAGGGAAAATCAGTATTCCTCCTATGTCATTCAAAATGAATGGCACAACCTATACATCTAAAGCATTTACACTAAGCGTTGGAGAAGGAGACCCTAAAGCTAAAATCATTCCCAAAAATAGCAATTTGTTTATGCGAGTGGAAGTATCTAAATCAAAACTTTATGTAGGCGAACACGCTTTGGTTACGTACAAGCTTTATTCTGCATATAGAAACATACAGCTTCAAGATTCTGACTTTCCGATGACTAATGGTTTGTGGAAAGAAGAAATAACAACCCCTGCTGCTGGATGGCCTCAAAAATCAGAGAATATCAACGGAAAAGCCTACACCGTTTTTACATTAAAAAAAGAAATAGTATTTCCTCAAAAAACAGGAAAAATAAAACTCCCTGCTGTAAGCATGGATCTTTCGGTAGGAGGAGGATTTTTTTCTCAAGGAAGAAAAGAGTCTATAAAAAGTAACAGTCCAACCCTAACAGTAAATCCCCTTCCAAGTGGAGCACCTCAATCCTTTTTTGATTTGGTAGGAACAGGCATAAAAATGGAAATGTCCTACTCTACCAATAATCTAAAGTCTGGAGAACCGATTGATGTAAAAATAAAGTTATCTGGAAAGGGAAATTTAAGGCAAATAGACGAACCAGTATTATCATTTCCACAAGATTTTGACGTTTTTGATCCTGAAATAATTGATAAGGTAAAACTATCTACATCTGGATTGAAAGGTTACAAAGAGTTTAACTTCTTGGTTGTTCCCCGTTATCATGGCACGTTTGAGATTCCTGCATACAAATATTCATACTTTGACCTCAGTACAAAAAAATATAAGACACTTACCTTTCCTGCTCAAACCATAAAAGTAGAAAAAAGCACCAATAGTCAAGCTAGCCCATACAATAACACAGGGGTTGTTGTTTCCAAAAAAGAAGATGTAGCAATATTAAATAACGAGATTAGACATATAGTCACAAACGCCAATTTGAAGCCTGCTAAAGTGCGATTTTTAAACTCTACGTTATTTTGGTCAGGACTGATTGTTCCTCCCTCAATTTTTGGCATTATGTTTCTATTGTTAAAAGCAAAACCAAAAGAAAAAGATACCAGTTTGATTGCTCAAAAAAGAGCCTCCAAAAATGCTTTAAAAACACTAAACACAGCCCAAGAAAAACTAAACAAAAATGATAACGAAGGGTTTTATAAATCATTATATCAAGGTTTGTTAAAGTATCTTGGAAATAAATTTAAGATACCCACTTCAGCTTTGAATAAAGAAAAAATACAACAAACTTTTGAAATACATAACGTTCCTGAATCAGATCGTGCTGCCTATATGAGTATCCTCGAAGAATGTGAAATGGCACAATATGCACCCATAACACACCAAGGGGCAGTGGAAACGATGACAAAAGCAAAAGAAACCATTCAAAATATAGAAAGCCATGTTAAGTAATACACATTCAAAAATACAAACTTTCGAAAAAAATATTTTTGCTATATTTTTAACCTTGTGTTTATTTATAGGCATTTCGTTTAATGGAAGATCTCAAACCTCTGATACTCTTGGAGGGGTTCATTTCTCTACAGATTATGATCAACTTTCGGTTGAAGATTTGTTTGATATAGGAAATGCTTTTTATGAAAAAGAAGATTTTAAAAGTGCATTTGAGGTATATTCAGAAATAGTAAATAGAAATTATTATGCAGCAGGATTGTATCTAAATATAGGAAATTCAGCCTACAAATTAGACGATATTCCCAATGCTATTTATTACTATGAAAAAGGTTTGAAATATAGCCCTGGAAGTGAAGATTTAAAACACAATTTAGAATTAGCATCGAAAAAAACGTTAGACAAATCAACAGAACGTCAAGCATTTGGTATGGTGTATTGGCTCTCTGATTTATTAGGTGGAACAGCAGACTTTTGGGCAAAGATAGCAGTTGGGTTAGTCGTTTTAACATTTGGATTGTACACTATTCGCTTATTTGTTGCTAACATTCATTTTGCCAAATGGAGTTTGAATATTGGTAGTTTAACATTGGTAATCGGGTTGATGACTTTAGTATTCTCTTTTATGCAAGGAGCTATTCAAAACGATCAATCTGCGGGAATAAACTTTGAACCAACAATAGAAATTAAAAACGAACCTTCTATCAATTCTAGTACCGCTTTCGTACTTCATGAAGGAAGTAAACTACAGATTCTTGATCAGAACAAAGAGTGGTATAAGGTTTCTTTTGGAAAAGATAAAGTAGGATGGATGCAAAAGTCATCTTTGAAAGTGATTTAAGTAACCTATTAAGCTAGATTTCTATATTATTTTTACTTCATTAAAATTCATAAAATGAAGTCAAAAACTACAGGATATTTGCTTGCCTTTTTATCAGTAGTTTCTGTTTCGAATGTTTATATTTTTAGCAAAGCTGCACTTAATGAAATTAACCTATTCCAGTTTGGAGTAATATGGTTTGGCTTTAGTTTACTTTGGATATTGATTTATGCAAAATACCGGGATTGCTATAAAATTATTAGAACCTTACCTCGAGAGAAATATTATAGACTCATTCAAATGGGAATATTTGAAGTCTTTGGAACATTTTTCTTTTACAAAGCAATCAACACCATTTCAGATCCAAGTACGACCTCGTTTTTAGGAAACATTTCTCCCGTTATTCTCATTTCTCTTAGTTTTATTTTCTTAAAAGAAACCTTTAACAAAATCGACTTTATAGGTATGGCTTTAGCTATATTTGGAGCAGTGATTATCAGCACCAAAGGACAATTCAATTTCAATGTTTTTATAAACGGTGCTCAGTATATCGTATTTTCGAGTGTAATTTTTGGAGTCAATGGGATAATGATGAAAAAACATATAAAAACACTTCCCCCAATTGTATTAACCATTAATAGAAGTTTTTTCTTATTCATTTTTTCACTAGGTGCATTTATCCTTACCGGTCAAAATTTAACTATATCTAACATTGCCTTTTGGAATACATTTCTTGGTTCTATTTTAGGACCTTTCCTAGCCATAGTAAGTGGTTTTTTTGCGCTAAAATACATTCCCGTTTCTAAGAAAGCAATAATCAGTAGTTCTAAAGGTGCATTTGTTGTATTAGGCTCCTATCTTTATTTTGGAATAGTTCCAGACAACATTACATTAGTAGGAGGAATTATAGCCATTTCAGGAGTGCTTTTAATCTCCTATGGTTCATTTCTAAAACACCAGAAAGAGAACATAAAGATAGCTGAAGAAAAAGGCAGTTATTAACTCTTAATAAATTTTTCAGATAGCTATATTTAACAATCAGACACCAAGTTAACCCAACACAGCAGCCAATGCATCAAAATCTACACCATCAAAATTACCACTACTCATCATTAACAGAGTCGCTTCATCCCAATTTTTTGATTTTAATATCGCAACCAAATCATCTGAATCGGTAATAACGGTTACGTTATCTGAATTAAATGCCTTTGAAACTTCTTCTTTCGTAATATTTGCTAATTTTTTATGCGCCAAAGTATGTGGGCTGTAATATACATACGCTTCATCTGCAGAGGACATAGCGCCATTATATTGTTTTAAAAATTCGGCATTCAAGCTGCTAAAGGTGTGCAATTCCATACAAGCAATTAATCTTCGAGAACCAAACTGAGCTTTCACCGCTCTAGTGGTAGCTTTTAGCTTAGAAGGCGAATGTGCAAAATCTTTATACATTGCAAACGAACCTTTTCGTTTTACCAACTCTAGTCTTTTAGATGCTCCTTTGAAACTCTGAACAGCTTTATAGAATTCTTCTTTTTCTATGCCAAGCTGTAAACACACATTTAAAGCTCCTGATAGATTTTGGAGGTTGTGATTGCCAAATATTGCCAATTGATATTCTACACCATTATCCATCAAGTATGTAATGCCGTTTTCTATTCTATGTGGATGCGTAGCATAGGGTATTTGGGTAACATCTCGTCTAGCGTTTTGAGAGACCTTCTTAACCTCTTTATCCAATTCGCAGTAGATAATACTTCCATTTGGTTCTATCTGATCTACGAAAATCTGAAACTGTTCCACATAATTATCAAACGTAGGAAAAACATTGATATGATCCCAAGCTACACCACTCATCAGGGCGATATTGGGTTTGTACAAATGAAACTTTGGTCTTCTATCAATTGGAGAAGACAAGTATTCGTCACCCTCTAATACAGCAATTTTAGCATCTTGTGTCAACTTTACCATGCACTCAAAGCCTTCCAATTGTGCGCCTACCATATAATCGTGATCTACTTCTAAGGTATTCAATACATGAAGAATCATTGACGTTATAGAAGTCTTACCATGGCTGCCGCCAATTACCACTCTCGTTTTTGCCTTGGTTTGTTCATATATATACTCTGGATACGAGTATATGTTCAATCCTAGTTTTTGTGCTTTAATCAATTCTGGATTATCTATTCGAGCATGCATTCCTACGATTACTGCATCTAAATCGCTTGTTATTTTAGAGGTATCCCATCCAATAGTTTTAGGAAGTAATCCATGTTTTTTTAAGCGTCCCTTTGATGGTTCAAATATTTCATCGTCAGATCCAGTTACTTGATATCCTTTGAGATGTAGCGCCATAGCAAGGTTGTGCATAGCCGAACCTCCAATCGCAATAAAATGAGCTTTCATATTCTTTATTTTCAAAAGTTCTAAGATACTTTCTAATACCCTTCCTATCGGTCAAAGACTTCATTTTTATAAACGAGAGTATGTGGAGAGTGTATTTTTGGAAACCGAACCTTGTTAAGAATAGCCGCTTTATAGTTTATTATTTGGGCGTGCCTCTCGTTTTGAAAGAAACGAAGTCGGGCTATCCACTATATCTCTGAAAGCTCCAAAAAGCTTTCAGAGGATGCCGTTCCTATCCCTCACGCAAAAACCATGAGTCCTATCATTAGTATCGATACTATTAATATAGTTTAAAAAGGGTTGGTAATTACTCACTAATCAAACGCAAGACATTACACAACTAGACACTTACCAAGGTAAGCAACGGTCTTACTACAATTACTTGATGAAATTTTCCACAGCATCAAACTTTGATTCCAATTGGTCAAACCCATTGCAAACCGCTGCTTCAGACTTTGTAAACCCCAGGGTATCCATACAGTAATCTTCTACTTCATCTAGTTTAACCAATAAGTCATCCATAGAGGTTTCTGAAATTGGGTGGTCTTTTGTTATTGCTATCATCTCAGATATAACAAAAGAAAGCGCATCTACACATTCGCAAGGAGTGGTAAGATTTTTATGTTCAATAGCAATAGCTGATGGTTTTACAACCTCCTCTTTAGTAGTTTCTCTTTCTGGAAAATTGCTGCATGCTGCTATAAACAGGTTTAAGCCGATTAAGGTTATGTGTTTTTTCATGGTCAAGTCAACTGTAAATATTAGTATAAGGAAATGCTTACAGCTTTATTCAGAGCAAGTTTCTTCTAGTTTGATTTTAAAATCCTCTTCAGTAAACACCCCGTCCTCTATCGCCTGATCAAAAGCTTCGTCCATCAATTTTACTTGTTTTTCTAACGCTTCTAATTCAGATGGTTTATGTTTGCATTTTTCTTTTTGCGCTTGTATTTCACACGCACAAGTCACTCCAGCATCTAGAGAAGAAAAATCGCACGATTTAGACCCACAAGACTGAAAAATGGTTGTAACTATAATTGATACTAAAAAAGTTGTTTTGTTCATATTATTATTTTGGAATGTCTTTATATTTAGGGCAAATACTTCCCATTTTATGTTCTCTTTCTTTTATTTCTTGCTCATTTAAGCCCGTAAATCCATCACTATAAGCTTTTATAACTTTATCACAAGCATTGATTTGTTCTTGATATTTAAGGTGTATTTCATTTTGAGCATCAGAAGAGTTTGCTTTTAACAATTCAGACTGAAGCACATTTGCTAAGTCTAAGCATTCGCATGCTTGTTCAAAAATAGGCTCTTCCTCCTTGATATGTGTCTCAACAGGTTCATTCGCACAAGATATTAAAAAAAGTGACCATCCTATTAATAGTGTATTTATCTTCATAAGGCTAAAATACTATTTATTTTGGTTTAAATTTACACTTTTATAAAATGTGCCAAATAGAACAAAATAGTTTATCAATGAAAGATGAGTTAGTAGGAGGATTGTGTAAAACCTCTATTCAGTCCGAATATGTTTTAAAACGCCCCATTTTTATTAACTCAATAAGCTTGCAGATGATTTTCCAAAACAAAAGTACTAAACAACACCGACCATGTTAGATTGGTCGCCTATCATATTGACGTTAGAATTGGCGGTTATTACTACCGTAATTTTATTTATTGTTTCCATTCCCCTAGCTCTTTGGTTATCAATGACCACTTCTAAAATTAAATCAATTCTCGAAGCCATAGTTAGTTTGCCTTTGGTACTACCTCCTACTGTGTTAGGGTTTTATCTTTTGCTAGCATTTAGCCCTGAGAGTCATGTAGGGTCTTTTTTAGAAAACACCTTTGGCTTGCAATTGGCATTTTCTTTTACTGGTTTGGTTGTTGGCTCTGTTATATACAGTTTGCCTTTTATGGTACATCCATTGCAGTCGGGTTTTAGTAGTTTGCCCAGCTCACTTACCGAAGCTTCTTATGTGCTTGGTAAATCCAAAATTCAAACCTTATTTAGAATCGTACTTCCCAATATGAAACAATCTTTGCTTACCGGTTTTGTTCTTACATTTGCACATACCATAGGAGAATTTGGCGTAGTGTTGATGATTGGAGGAAATATACCCAATCAAACTAAGCTAGTTTCCATTGCGGTTTATGATGAAGTGGAATCTTTAAACTACGATACCGCCCATATTTATTCTGGCATATTATTGGTCGTTACTTTTATAATTTTAATTTTTGTTTTCATTCGAAAAAATAACACTTTTAATTGGTTTAAATGATTAAAGTAAATATAAATAAACAGTTAGTTTCTGCTGATAGTACATTTAATTTGTCGTTAGATTTCTCTGTATCAAAAGGTTCTTTTGTTACTATTTATGGAAAGTCTGGTGTTGGAAAAACAACATTGCTTAGAATACTAGCCGGCTTAGAAAAACCAGAAACAGGTACTATACAGGTTGGTAATAATTTTTGGTTTGAATCTAAATCAAAAACAGACATTAAACCGCAACAACGAAAGATTGGAATGGTTTTTCAAGATTTTGCACTTTTTCCAAATTTAACGATATTTGATAATTTAAAATATGCATTATCAAAAAATCAATCTAACGAAATCATTACTGAGCTTATTGACACCATGTCCCTTTCAAATCTCCTAAAAAGAAAACCAAATACGCTATCGGGAGGGCAAAAACAACGAGTAGCGTTAGCTAGAGCATTGGTACAGCAACCAGAAATATTGCTTCTTGACGAACCTTTATCTGCCCTTGACAATGAAATGAGAGCTTATTTACAAGACTTTATTATTAAAATGCACAAACAGTATAATCTTACTACATTTATGGTAAGTCATGATGTTTCCGAAGTATTTAAACTTTCTGATATTGTTTTAAAATTGGAAAACGGTAAAATATTAACAAGCGGGACACCTGAATCCCTTTTTTTAGAACATACTATTTCTGAAAAATTTAAAGTCATTGGCACCGTTTTATCTATCAAAAAAACAAATGCAGGTCTTATGGTAAATGTGATGTATGGAAGTAGTGTAATTCAAATAAATAGCAACGAAAAAGAGACCAAAAACCTCAACTCTGGTGATAAAGTAATGATTGAATCTCAGCTTATTAATCCAAGAATAATCAAGATTTAGTTGATGAAAAAACTGTAAAAAATTTTATGCTATTACAACATGTAAAAATAGTACGCAAAATGGGTAATCTTATTTTAATAACAATATGTTTTTTTCTGATTGGAAAGGGCTATTCTCAAAATACTATTTCTGTAAGAAAAACGGATACAAGCTTTAATGCTATTTTTTATTCTGATAACGTTTTCCGGCATAAATCATATACAAGTTTAAAAGGAAATGAAAAACAAAACAAGAAAGTTAGAATGTACTATGTGTTTGGAGTTGATGGACAAATTTGGTTTTTTATGGAAACACATAAACAAAACAAAATAATTAAATCGTGTAAAAATATAGATTGGGATAATATATCGCCTACTGGTAAATATTTCATTAGGAATAAGGAATTGGTTATTTATCCGTATCATCGATCAATGACGGGTGAGCAGGTTTTAAACGAAGTATATTTTGATGGTGTTTATAATAAAAAAGAAATGCTCATCTACCAGAATGGTAATCGAAAAAAGTTGCTTTTTTTATGTGATTATTAATGACAACTATGAATTTCCACCTTGGTCGCTTCACCGTTCGTGTGCATTTTTTGTTGTTGTGAATCGAAATAAGGACTTAAGTAAGGAATGCCAAGGTTAGCTCCTCTGAGAATTAGCAACGCTCCAAAAATCAATAAGAAAACAGGCACGGCTCTTTGCATTTTTTGTTTCATATTGTTTGTTATAAAATCTTTTATCCAAGGCAAAGCGACCATAACGGGCATTGTGCCTATTCCAAATAATACCATAAATAATACTCCGTTCAAAACAGACCCAGTTATCAGTGCTGCAGCAAGTGCAAAATAAACTAACCCACAAGGGAGTAACCCGTTGAGCAATCCCAAAACAAAATTATTTGTATAACCTTGTTTGCGTAGATATTTGCCCATTTTTTGTTGTAATTTTAAGGTTTTTCCACTTATAAGACTACTTAAAAAATTGGTCTTTCTATTGAGTAATGTTAAAATCGCAGATATAACGATTACAACCCCTACTATGATTGATAATTGTTGCTGAACACCTGTAAGAAAAAGCCCAAGCCCCATTAAACCAAAAAAAGCACCTAGAATTGCATACACTAATATTCTACCCAAATTATACAATAAAATGCTAAGAAGTCTTGTAGCAAAGCTCTTCGTATTTACTGGAACAGCTAAAGCAATAGGACCACACATGCCAAGGCAATGAAAATTACTACTTAATCCGAGTGATATTGCAGCTATCGGCCAAACCATTATTCAAAATTTATATTATATTCTAGAATGTAGTTTTTATCATTGGTTGACCATGTTAGTTTTGCTTCATAAGCTCCTTTTTTAAAGTCTGTCCTTGATAAATTGAGAACATCTTTGTTTTGGGTAACTGAAATAGTTTTATCTAAATTTGCGTCACTTGGTCTGTAAAAATGAATGGCCGCATCAGCATCCTCCCAGTTGATACCTTTAGGCAAGTTAACTACAATACCGCTTGAGCTTTGCGTTATAAAAAAATCACCTTTGTACTTGCTTGAATTTACTCTGGCATCTATTATTTCCTGATAATCCAATTCTTGTTGATAATAATCTTCTGCATACAAGTCCGTTTTTAGAAATGATGACTTTACTACAAAGGATACTATGAATATGACAAAGCATGTCATAAAAATAGCGATTCCCATTCCCCAATTAAACTTCATAACCTCAATTTTTTATATGTTTGGACCTACAAAAGTAGTCTCTACTTCCTCTAGTAATTTATCGCCATCAAAAACTCCAATAGTAAAATAAATGGTGCCTTCTAAATCTTCCTTATCTATTACAATAAAGAATTTCTCTTGCAGTTCTTCTTGCTTATTCAATGGCATATTATCTTCATTTTTCTTTCCTACCATTATGATTTCGCCATTACCATCAACTATTTCTAGATGTATTGCATATTCTTCATTGGATTTGTTGAGAATACTCAAATCATAAATATTGGAATAATGATTATCGTCAAATTTCTCAAAGGTAGTTCCCCTAGTTCGTAATATTTTGGTTTTCACAGCACTTCTACCTAGTATTAATGTTATCATTAATCCCATTAAAACTACCAATAAAACAGTATATACTTTTATTCTAGTTGTCCAAACAAACGGAGTCTTGTCTTTGATACCATCTTCGGAGGCATATCTAATAAGTCCTTTTTCAAGCCCTACCCCTTCCATAATTGCATCGCATGCATCCATACATGCGGTACAGTGTACACATTCTAATTGTGTACCGTTTCTAATATCAATTCCTGTAGGACAAACGAGTACACATTGTTTACAATCAATACAATCTCCTTTGCCTACTTCTTTTCTGTCCTCATTTTTCTTAAATCTGCCTCTGCCTTCTCCTCTTTTATAATCATACGCTACTATCAGAGATTTAGAATCCATTAGCACTCCTTGTAATCTTCCGTATGGGCAAATTGTAGTACATACTTGCTCTCTCAAAAAGGCGAAAACACCATAAAAAACCGAAGCGAATACTACGATAGCTAGAAAACCTCCAAAACTTTTAAAAGGACCTGCTATTATCGTTGCCCATAATTCTTCATATCCTATGATATAGGATAAAAATGTGTTTGAAATAATAAAAGACACCAACCAAAATAAAGTGTGTTTAATTGTTTTTTTTCTTATTTTTTCGGCTGTCCACTCTTGTCTGTTTAATTTTTTT
>CAMZLL010000066.1 GCA_947311505.1 uncultured Cryomorphaceae bacterium | reverse complement strand
TTTAATTTATTTAGACGCTAATTTACCTCACGATTTGGTAGCCACAGAAGATAGTATTGTAAGACTTACCTTGTCTAAACTAGATAGAGTAGAGCGTGTGGAGCAAGTAATCCACTAAATCAATAAATGACACCAAGCTAAATTGATATAAGGTCAAAATATGAAAAATTTTGAGTTTATGTTAAAATACCGCTACCTTTGTTTTTGAAAAAAAAGAAAAAATGAAATTAGCAATTGTAGGCGCTACCGGAATGGTGGGAGGTGTAATGTTAGACATGTTGGCTGAACGGAAATTCTATTTTGATGAAAATTGTTTATTTGCAGTAAGAAATGATTCATTATGGTGGTTTTGTGTTAGGCAAGACTCTATATTGAAACAGTCAAAAATACAACTCTATAAAGAATTTTATACAAGATAATTTAAAAATCTGACAATAAGCAGATTAACTCACTTTATTGTTTTTCATCCAATGTCCAAGTACGACCAATTGCCATACTTTTGACCAAGGAGTTCGGTAATCCCCTTTTAGGAATTTGCCCCATAATTTTTGGAGTTCGGAGGGATTAAAATATCCTGATTCTGACAAATACTCCAACCCTTGTTCACAGTAGGAACTTAAATCTTTCTTCATCCATGTTATCCAAGGTAAAGTGAATCCCATTTTTGGTCTATTGACAATTTCTGGTGGCAACAAATCTCCTAAAGCTTCTACGAGTAGTTTTTTTGGTGTGGTTGGAAATTTTACTTCATCTCTTACACCCCAAACGTATTGAACCAATTCGTGATCTAAGAAAGGAGTTCGCACCTCTAACGCATGTGCCATACTCATCTGATCGGTATCTCTGAGCAATACATTTTGCATATAGGTATTGATTTCAGAATAAGAAACTCTACTCAAAAACGGAACATCTGCTCCGTATGTGCCGATGCCTACTCCGTTTTGAAGAATCTCAAACACGGCATTTGCAGGGTAATCATAATAGGTCATTAATTTTGCTAGTTCTTCATCTTTGGTAACCTCTCTATTGACAGGATAATAATAAGGTAGCTCCAAATATTTAGAGGTCAATGTTTCCACAATCTTATCTGATGAGATACTAGGTCGCACCATTTTTAATCCTGCTCCGAGTGTTTTTCTAAGCAGCAACGGAAAAGACATCATCCATTTTTTGTCTAGCAAAGAATAAGCTCTCTTGAAAATAGCATACCCCGCAAAAAGTTCGTCCCCCCCTAGCCCACTCAAAGCCATGGTTACACCAGCTTCTTTGGTGGCTTTAGATACGACATAAGAATTTGGCCCATCGCCTGAAGGATGATCCATCGCCAGGATAGCATTGGGCAAATCCGTTAAAAAGTCGTCGGGAGTTAATTTAATTTCGTGATGCTCTGTGTTGTATTTTTTCGCTATTTGTCGGGCAAATTTTGCTTCAGAAAACTCAGATTCGTCAAACGAAATGTTGAATGTTTTTATCTTTTGCTCACTCACCGTTGCCATAGCAGCCACTATAGCGCTAGAATCAATTCCACCACTAAGAAATGCTCCAAACGGCACGTCAGCTACTAACCTTTTTTCGACAGCTCCTAGAAATTTTTCTTTTACCTTAGATTTTATAATGTCATACGGTTTATTGTAACTTTCGGTAGAATAATGCAAATTGGCATTCCAGTACTGTACGGTTTTAATTCCATTGGCATCTAAAATAGTATAATGCCCAGGCATAAGAACTTTGACACCTTCTATTATGGTGCGAGGTGCGTGCACCGTTCCGTATTTGACATAATCTATAAGTGCGTCTTTGTTTATTTTATTTTCAATAAAAGGCAAGGTCAATAAACTTCTCACTTCTGATGAAAATGCAAATTGTTTGAGATTATCATAATAATAGAGCGGCTTTATTCCCAAACGATCTCTTGCTATAAATAACGTTTCTTTTTCTACATCCCACACAGCAAACGAAAACATTCCATTGAAATGATTCACACATCCTTTGCCCCATCTTTGATAGGCGGCTAATACTACTTCGGTATCACTTTCGGTTTGGTAATCATAGTTTTTAAGGATTCTTTTGATATCTTTGAAGTTATAAATTTCTCCATTAAAAACCAATACAAACTTACCATCTTCACTTATAAAAGGCTGATTGGAAGACTCTTGTATGTCTATTACTGATAGCCTATTGTGCCCTAGTGCCACATTTGCATCTAAAAAAACATCAGTATGATCTGGCCCCCTATGCAAAGAAGCTTTGTTCATTCCTATTATTAATGACTTGGGATCTTTTAGATCTTGAATCTGGTATATTCCGTTAATTCCGCACATTTTGTTGTTTCATTTTTCTTTTGATTCCAAATGCCAAAATTACAAATAAACCCAGAGGAATGAGTACTCCTAAGAAGAAATATAAAATAGTTCCATTTCCAAACCAAGCAGAAGTAGATTCGCAGGTAGCTTGTCCATCGGTTTCAGTAGCCCTACTTGCTTCCAAACCTTCGCAACATCTGTGTTCATTCCAAATAGCTTTGCCCTCTTCAACACAATAATCAGTGGTCATCCATTTTTGTCCACAAATACCTCTATTAAATTCTTTTATAGTACAAGCACTGCCGTCTGGGAATAAGACACTATCTCCGGGCATTAATTGATATCCTCGTTCTAACACTTCTTTATAATAAGGATCTATCATAGAAAATAGAGTCAATCTAAAACTGACCAATAATAGGAATACGATTTTCTTATGCATCAATACCTAGTTTTATACCAATATATGTATTCACTTTTTCAATTTCCAAATTGTTGGAATTCTGAAATTTCTTAAACGCTTCGCTTTCGAGGTCAAACGGTCGGTGGGCTAAATTTCGTTTCAACTGCTCTACCCTATTTACATTACTGATTTCTTTTTTAGAAAAATAAGTATTCTTAAAATACTCCCAAATATAAGATACAGCCAAATCATTAGGATGTAGCATATCTTCTTTGTAAAAACGATAATCTCTTAACTCATCTACTACCAACTCATAAGAGGGAAAGTAGGAAACGTTGCTTGATTTGATTAAGGTATCGATAGCTAGATGTAATACTCCTTTGGATACGTTGTTTTCTCGAACACCATCTTTCCAATGTCGAACTGGACTAACCGTAAATACCCATTTTTTATCTGGGTACATTTGAAAAACGTTTTTCCAAATCGCAACTATTTCTGTTGCTTCAAGCAGTTTTTTAGTGAACAACTCTTGTGGTTCTTTATGACAATTGGCAACAATTCTATTATCATTTTTTAATTCATACCCCCAAGCACTTCCAAAGGTGATAAAAATCACGTCTGAATGTTTTACAAAATTTAGAAGTGCATGCTTTTTAGTTTTTATTAGAGTTGCTAATGCTGATTTTGATTCAGAACGAATACTTGAATGATAATTCCAACTTCTAAATAGCTCATCGGATTTGAAAATTCGTTCCTCGATATCTAGCAATTGATTGGCGATAGAAATAGGATTAAAAGCAACTCCAAAAGGATTGGAAAGCACTTCAAACTGAGCGTTTTCGAGTTTTGCAGCAATAGAATCACTAAAACAAGACCCGAGTAAACATAACTTGGAACGATAATCTATATTGACTTTTGAAATCGTAGGTTTAATAATTTTTCTAAAGCTTTGTACCATCATATTCATTAATTAGAATAATGTAAAATTGAGGCTTTTGATTCAGTTGATTGGACATCTTGATGGATTAATTCAACAAAAGTTTTAAACATTTCAAATAAAAGTGTGGAAAAGTAGGTTAAAGGAAATACTAATTCCCAATGATTTCTGTTACTTTTGCAATAAGAAAACAAATAAATATACATTTATATGAATGAATTTGGAATAAAACCTAGTACTTCAAACCTAAAAGAATTAGGACTAGGAAACGTTGCCAATGCTTTTTGGAATTTGAATCCAGCAGAACTAGTAGAAGAATCAATAGTAAGAGGTATGGGCGTTTTGGCTGATTCCGGAGCACTTGCTATAGATACTGGCGAATTTACAGGACGTTCTCCTAAAGATCGCTTTATCGTAGTGGATGAAAAAACCGAAAACACCGTTTGGTGGGGTGATATCAACATTAAGTTTCAACAAGAAAATTACGCAAAATTATACAGTAAAATAACTGCCTATCTTCAAAATCGAGATATTTATGTTAGAGACGCTTATGCATGCGCAGATGACAAACACCGTTTGAATATTAGAGTCGTAACAGAGCATCCTTGGGCGAACCAATTTGCTAATAATATGTTTTTACGCCCTACACAAGATGAGTTGAAAGATTTTCAACCAGATTGGCACATTATAAATGCACCAGGATTCTATGCAAATCCTGAAGAAGACGGTACAAGGCAACATAATTTTGCAATCATTAACTTTACTGAAAAGAAAATAATTATAGGAGGTACAGGTTATACTGGGGAAATCAAAAAAGGAATTTTTTCTGTGTTGAATTACTTATTGCCACAAGAACAAAATGTATTGTCAATGTACTGTTCTGCTAACATAGGAGAAGATAATGATACTGCTGTATTCTTTGGACTTTCTGGTACAGGAAAAACAACTTTATCTGCAGATCCAAAACGTAGATTGATCGGAGACGATGAGCACGGTTGGGCTGAGGGTACTGTTTTTAATTTTGAAGGAGGTTGTTATGCAAAATGTATCGACCTTTCTGCTGAGAAAGAACCGCAAATTTGGGATGCTATTAAATTCGGAGCTATTTTAGAAAATATTAATTTCTTAGAAGACACTTCTACCGTAGATTTTGAAGATAAAACAAAGACAGAAAACACTAGAGTTAGTTACCCAATCTATCATATAGATAATATAGCAGAAGGAAGTAAAGGAACAACACCTAAAAACATCTTCTTCCTTACATGTGATGCTTATGGCGTATTGCCTCCAATTTCAAAACTGAATAAAGGTCAAGCAATGTATCACTTCATATCTGGATATACTGCTAAAGTAGCAGGTACTGAAGCAGGAATAACAGAACCAACAACAGTTTTTTCTGCTTGTTTTGGGGCTCCGTTCTTACCTTTGCACCCTACAAAATATGCTGAAATGCTAGGTGAAAAAATCACCGAAAACAACGTAAACGTTTGGTTGATAAACACTGGATGGACAGGTGGTGAATATGGGGTAGGAAATAGAATGAAGCTGAAATATACTCGTGCTATGATTTCTGCGGCATTAGAAGGCAAACTTGACAATATAGATTTTACAACTCATGAAGTCTTTGGTTTGGCTATGCCAAATGAATGCCCTGATGTTCCAGTAGAATTGTTACACCCAAAAAATACTTGGGAAAACAAATCTGCTTATGATGCAAAAGCAAATGGACTTGCAAATGAATTTGTAGAAAACTTTGAGAAATACGAATCAAGTGCAAACGATGAAATAATGGACGCTGCTCCAAAAGCAATCGCTGCATCTTGCTAAAATAATTTGATAGCACATAAGTCAAACGCCACTATTGATATTATCAATAGTGGCGTTTTTTTCTCTCTATTTTTCTGTTACACTCAACACAACAAGCTGAAAGTAAAAGAATTATAAAGAGGTAGTAGTAAGATAATTGAAAAAAAGACTATATTTGTCTTCTATAGCAACCTACATAGCAAATGTAGAGCATGTCGTAAAGCTCTTTGTTTGCAAATGCAAATATTGGTAAAAAAGGAATAAGAATAAGAATAATAGAAGTGAATACAGGAGCAGCAAATAACATAATATATAACAGTGGACTTATTACTGATGTAGGTAAAACCAACTTCTCGTTCGGCTATCCCACTTCAATTAATCCCCCTGCTGGAACCAATTACCGTATGGTAGTAGATTTCCGAAAATCAAACGGTAATCACAACTTCAATAATAAATTCTTTACCCTTGACAATATCT
>CAMZLL010000065.1 GCA_947311505.1 uncultured Cryomorphaceae bacterium | reverse complement strand
TTAAAACAGAGATAGTTTTTAATTTTGCTATATTTAAATATTTATTTAAAATAAAATATCTATAAATATTTATATCATAATAGACTCTATGTTCAAGTTGAGATTTGAGAAAGATGCTAAAAAAATGATAAATTTTTGACGGGAACATGGACGTTATTTTGATTTTTGGTCAATTATTATACATATCTTTTATCCTTTTTCTTGAATATTGTATCTCTTGATTACTTATTATTTTGATACTAAGATGAGGAGTTAGTCATCTTAATAACTTTCTACTTACTATAATTTGGAGCTTCTTTGGTGATAGTGATATCGTGTGGATGACTCTCTTTCATGCTTGCAGAGGTGATTTTTACGAAGCTTGCTTTCTGGAGCGTAGTGATGTCAGGTGCTCAGCAATATCACATTCCTGCTCTCAGTCCTCAGAGATACTGATGGACGACCTCAGATAATTTTCCTCTATACGGAACTCTTCCTTCTATTCCCTCTGGGACAAGTTTTTTGTTATTATCTTCTTTTTCTTGGAAATATCTATCTTTTGATCATTTTTTCATGGCACCAAGCGAGCCCATACCTCTATATGTTTTAAATTTTCTTCATTGGAAAATAATAGTTTCTCCTGGAGCTTCTTCTACCCCAGCAAAGAGTGAACCGGCCATGATCGTATTTGCTCCTGCAGCGAGAGCTTTGGTTATATCTCCACTATAACGAATACCTCCATCTGCTATCACGGGTACGCCTGTTCATTTTAATGCTATAGAGGCATTCATGATAGCTGAAAGCTGTGGCATACCGATACCTGCTACGATTCTCGTGGTACAGATACTTCCTGGTCCTATTCCTACTTTTACAGCATCTACACCAGCATCTACTAGAGCAAGAGCACCTTCTCCTGTAGCAACATTTCCTCAAACTACTTGGATATGACTATATCTTTTCTTTATTTCTTTAATAGTTTTCAAAACTCCTGCAGAATGACCGTGAGCAGTATCGACAAAGAGTACATCAACCTGTGCGGCAGAGAGTGCTTCGAGCCTATCAAATACATCTCATCATACGCCAACTGCAGCACCTACTAATAAACGACCCTGTGTATCTTTTGATGCTTGTGGATAATTCGCGGTTTGCATGATGTCTTTATAGGTGATGAGTCCAGTGATTTCATTATTTTTGTTGATGATAGGGAGTTTTTCTATTCTATGTTTTTGAAGGATAATTTTTGCTTCATTTATACTGATTCATGTAGGTGCAGTTACTACTTTTGTAGTCATTATCTTTTTTAAAGGTTTGCTATCATCAGTTTCAAATCTGATATCTCTTTTCGTAACGATACCTACGAGTTTGTTGTTATTATTTATAACAGGAATTCCACTGATATTGTGAGTAAACATGATTTTGCGAAAGTCTCAGAGTGTAGCATCTTCATGAATCGTCGTAGGATGCATGATAGTTCCATTTTCGTATCTTTTTACACGTCTTACGTGTTCTGCTTGGTCTTCGATAGACATATTTTTATGGATAGCGCCTATTCCTCATTGGTGAGCGATAGCGATAGCAAGTTTTCGTTCTGTTACGGTATCCATGGCTGCTGATATAAGAGGAGCATGGATTTGTAAATCTCTAGTAAACTGCGTAGTGAGTGATACGTCGCGAGGAAGTATTTCTGAGTAGGCAGGGACGAGAAGTACATCGTCAAAAGTGAGTGCTTCTTCTAAGATTCTAGACATGATTATTTTTTATCAAATAAAAAAACTTCACTATAAAAGTGAAGGCTGTTCTGTGAGATATATATTTTCAACCGTTTTTCCCATATTTAAATATATGAAAGCTTTCTTTATTTTCAAGAGAATAAAGAAAATTCTATTTCACAAAATTTACTTCTGGGCTAATATCTAGTCAGAAATTTTCTTTTACTCTTTTTTGTATTTCTGTGGAGAGAGCAACAATATCTTTTCCTTTTCCTCCTCAATGATGAACGAGCACGAGTGCATGTTTTTCATATGTTCCTACCTGTCATATTTTATATTTTTTTCATATTACAAGCTCTATGAGCTGTCATGCTGAGAGTTTAATTTCCCTCCCCCCCATCTCCTCTCCCAATCACTCCTCCTTTGGCGTCATTAGGCGAGGGTGGCTAACGATGTATCATTTTAGTTCTGGAAACTTTTTTTGGAGTTCTTGGAATTGTTTTTCTGTGATGAGGGGGTTTTTGAAAAAACTTCCTGCTGTTCATAGAGTATGCCAGTCAGGGAGTTTTGATGCACGGATTTCTGATATAGCGGTGGCTATACGGTGTGGAGATAAACCTTCAATATTAAACTCCTCCCTAGACCCTCTCTCTGAGGAGGGAATATTTATAGAAAGTTTTTCTTGGATAGCACCGTATTTGATATTTGGTTTATAGGTTTTTGGTTTATATTTTTCTAATCTAAAAGTAACATGTGTGATGATTACGCTGTCTTTTAGTGCTTTTTTGAAAATGGAATCACGATATCAGAAAGTACATTGTTTTTTGTTTAATGAAAAGAGTGATCATATTTTTATAGGTTTTAGTGTTGTGGTGTCCTGTTGTACTTGTCCTATATTTTTGTTCAGTATCATAGAGGAAACTGATTCGATACATAATCATACTTCTACACCATAAGCTCATATATTTTGCATAGGGGCTGCTCATACTGATCAGGGGATAGAAACCAGATTTTCTAATCCGCAGTATCACTGTTTTATCGTTCGCCAAACAAAATCATCTCGATTTTCACCTGCTCAAACTTTTATGATACTGTAATTCTCTGTTTCTTTGATTATCTCTTTTCCTATGATATTATTTTTTATCACCAGTCCATCAAAAGTTTCTTCGGTTAATAAGATATTTGCTCATCATCAGAGTATCAAGCGTTTGTTTTTAGCAAAAATGTCTGTATGGATAAGTTCGTCAAGCTCGGAGATTTTTGATATTTCTATAAAATATTTTGCTGTACAGTCAAAATGAAAGGTGTTGTAAGGGAGGAGTGAGATATCTTTTTTGAACATAATGAGAGATGTTAGAGGGTAGAATTTTATCATTGCTTTGTTTTTACTTATTTGGTTTGGAATTGCACGGAGAAATAAGTACAAAGATGATATGAAAAAAACGCGTATCGAATATATTTTAGATGAGATGAATAAGATGTTTGGTGATTTTCCTATCACGGAGTTGTTTTATGAAACGCCATTTCAGTTGTTGATAGCGGTGATGATGAGTGCTCAGACGACCGATAAACAGGTAAATAAAGTGACAGAAATATTGTTCAAGAAGATCAAAAATCCTGCTGATGTACTTGAGATGTGATGAGAAGAGCTTGGAAAACAGATAAGTTCGATAGGGTTATGGAGAGGGAAAGCAAAAAATATATTGATGACGGCGGAATTATTGGTAGAGAAGATGGGATTGTTTTATGAAGATTCTCTCTCTTCTGTAAAAAATGAAATTCACATTGTTCAAAAAAGTGAGAAAAATAGTTCAAGAGTATATAAAGATAGTGAGGAGATCGTGAAGCATCATGGATATTATATTCCTGACACGATAGAGGAGATGCTAAAACTTCCTGGAGTATGAATAAAGACGGCAAAGGTAGTGCTGTATGTTCTGTATAAACAGCGTCGAGTAGCAGTAGATACGCATGTCCATAGAGTGATGAATAGACTCTGAATAGTTTCTACTCAGTATCCAGAGAAGACGTCAGAACAGCTTGAAAAAATCATACCAGATACGTATAAAGATGTTGCTCATCATGTGATTATCTATTTTTGAAGATATCTTTGTAAAGCAAAAAACCCTGAATGTGAGAGATGTCCTTTGAAGAAAGAGTGTGTTTGGATAAAGAAAAATAGCGAGAAGAAATAATATTTTTTTAATTCTTTAGGATATGATGATGGTTGATTTTCAAAATTTGTATGAGGTGAGGAAGAGTTTGAGGTTTGAGTTGTTAGAAATAAATAAATCAGCCACATATAAATTTGAAGAAAATCCATTAAAAGATGTTTCTTTTTTGAATTTGTTATTAGATTATGAAGATAAATTAATGGATTTAAATAAAAATGATCAAAGAAGATTACAAGATGTACTAGATGGGGAAGTTTTGAAAGATTGGATTAAAAGTTCTTTTCAAATAATAAAAAATCAAATTTGTACTCTAATTTATAATAATGTTGTTTTTGATACAAAGCCAGCAAAAAAGAATGAAGAGTATGAAAAATATTTGAAAATAGAAACTTCAAGAGAATTAGCTTTTTTTGTTCCAAGTGAGTATGTTAATAAAAATTGAAGAAATAATTATGTGCCTGAAGAAAATTTTTATAAAGTTAAAGATTCTGAAATATGGTATGCTATTAAATTGATTTCAAAACTTGCTTTAGATAATTCTTTAGAAGAAGATTTTCTGAAGAAAGAAAAGTTAGAAAAAATAAATAAGTATAATTTAAACTGGGAAAACTTTTTCGAATTATTCACTTTAAATCCATATACTATAAAAAGGTGGAAAAAAGATGATTTAGAATATAAATATAAAATAGCTTTTGAAGAATATAAAAAACAAATTTGAGTAGCTAATAAACTCTGAAAGAAGATTTCTGAAAACATTTTAGATAATGAAGTTTTTGAAGGATGGAAGAAAAGAGAAGAAGAAAATAAATTTATTAAATATTGCTGATTTATCTTTAATGATTGTCTTTATAAAAGTAGAAAGTGAATTATATGATTAAATCATTTGATTTTATTAGTTAATAAATACGATAACTTCAAAAATTGAAAAACTAAGTTTAAAAATGATGATATTGACAAAGAAATTAGAAAATTAAATAAAAAGATAAGAGAAATAAATAAAATAAATTCCGAATTATTTTGATATAAAATTCACTTA
>CAMZLL010000064.1 GCA_947311505.1 uncultured Cryomorphaceae bacterium | reverse complement strand
TTTCTTTAGTACTCAAAATTGGGTTATTTTTAAAGTGTAACTTATCTTTGATAAACACAATAAAGATAACACTTTACACCCAATTTCACCCTATAAATGATGAATTTTTCGGGTTAATAAATCTGTCTATGTGTAAAACATTGGAGTAATAGGTCTTAATGTCCCTCATAGAAAAAGGTAGTCTTCCCTTCTTTTTTATAGGTAACCAATGTATAATTTTAGCAATATTTACAGCGGTCAAAGCCAAATTAAAGTGCATATTCAGTTTTTCTTCACTTCTTGCTTGGCAATGATTTAATGAGGTGTTTTGTTTCGCATCACGATATAAGAATTCAATTTGAAATCTTGATTTATATAATTCAAGAATTCTTTTAGCGCGTAGGTTTAAGTCACTTGAAAAATAGTTTTCATGAGTCCACTTACCTTTCCTAAGAGTATAAACAATAACAATGTTTATCCATTTTTTTAAAGACTTAGAATACAGTTTAGCCTGATATATTTTTTCTTTATCGCCCTTTTCTATTTCTTTAAAATACGATAGGTTCAGATTCTGGTAGTCAACTTTTCCGTTAAACTGTTTTGGTCTTCCTTTTCCTTTTTTTTGCTCTCCTGTATATTCATATTGAAGATGAGCATCTGTCCTTAGTCTAGAGACTATCTCAAAACCTCCATTGCAAATTGCTGTAACAAAAGGCTCTTTTGAGAAGTAGGCATCAACCAAAATATACTTTGATAATTTAGTAAGAACCTGTTCATAATCTTTTAGATTGAAAACATTTCACAATTTTTGGTTGATAGTTCTTTTTACTGATTTAAATTTTGAAGGATTTAAAGTTGTGTTTTGTAGTATGAAAACACAAAGAAATTATCCAAGTGAAATAAGTAGAGAGCAGTTTGAACATATTCGTGCTCTTTTAGAGGGAGTCAGAAAAAAGACAAAACCAGCAACCATTGACCTGTATGATATATTCTGCGGGGTTCTGTATGTATTGAAAAGTAGTTGTCAATGGCGAATGTTGCCAAGTGATTATCCTAAATGGCGAACAGTATATGAATATTATCGAAAATGGGGAGAAATACAAGAAGGAGGTGCCAGTTGTTTAGAACAGGTCTTAAAAAAAATTAGTTGGTCAGGTCCGTGTCAAACATGGTCGGAAAGAGAGAACAAGTTTTTGCATTATTGATGCTCAAAGTGTAAAGAACACAGATACAGCAGAGGAGAAAGGCTATGATGCAGGAAAGAAAGTGTCAGGCATAAAACGACATATAGCTGTTGATACACAAGGCTTACCTCACGCCATTGGAATTACAACGGCAAATGTAACAGATAGAGAAGGAGCATTAGTTACTCTCTTTGATCAAAAGCATCAAGATAATTTAAAAGATGTGAAAAATGTGTTAACTGATGGAGGGTATAGTGGCGAAAAATTTGCTATAGCTGTAAAACAGCTTATTGATGCTAATGTGGAAGTTGCAAAAAGAAATGAATTACATAAATTTAAAGTTATTCCCAAGAGATGGGTTGTGGAGCGTTCTTTTGCTTGGTTAGAAAAATGCAGAAGACTTTGGAAAAATTGTGAAAGAAAAATTAACAATAGTCTTCAATTTGTTGTCCTTGCATTCATAGTTATCATGGTTAAAAGATTGTGAACAGGTTCTTACAAGCAGGGGGTCGTAGGTTCGAATCCTACAAGGCCCACTTAAAAAAAAGTCTTGAAAACGATAAGTTTTCAAGACTTTTTTGTTTTTATATCTTTTAATAACTGGTCTCCCTAATTGACCGCAGCGAACATTTGATAATTGCACATGAAAAGCCCCCTCTTAAAACTATAAGACGATATTAATTTTCAATACCCATTTTCTCTCTTTTAGCCTCTTGTTTCTTTTCTATTTCTTCAATGCAAAAATCATAAAAGTCAACATCTGGATGAGCTATATCTGCATATTTTTTATAAGAAATAGACTGTTCTCGTATCACAGCTTTGCTTTTAAGTAATACTTGCTTGAGGTTGTTGAGTACTTTAGTTTTTTCTTTCCCTTGAAGCATAGTAGCTGCAGATTCAATAATCTCTTTCAATACCAATTCTGTAATCTGAAAACTCCTAAATGCACTCAATAATTCATTGTCAGAAATACTGTCCATTCCTTTTTTTAGTTCCTTCAGTTTTGTAGAGTTTCTTGAAAAGTGAGAAGTTACCGGATCAGTATAACTTTTTACTTGCAAAAACAAGTTGTTGTTATCCAAATTAAATGCAGCATAGGACGTTCTTAAATCTTTATAAACCGAAGTTTCTCTATTTATTTTTTGTTCCTCTTTCGTCTCCCCAGGGTAGTGCTTTTGTTCTTTCTCAATACTCGAAACAACCTTGCCGTCAGACATCTTACCAATTCCATTTCCTTCTATTTGCGTATATATTTTTCCATCGTGCACATACGATGCGTGCAGCAGCTTTGCCAGTTCAAATTGTTGCTTTTCAGTAAGCTCAAATGCGTCTATTTTAAATTGATCTGATTTAAAATTATCATTAAATTCTAAAGCAAAATTATGTGTGTCAAAATCTTCAGGTTTTCCCTTACTCACAGAGGTTAGCATTTGTATCTCATCTAATTGTTTTGACATAGCGTCAGGTCCAAAGGTAATTAATCGCACCTTAAAATCTTTAGTTTTTAAAGTGTCTGGAAATGTTAAATTCTGCGTATTGCAATTAAAGGTGGTTCCATCTTCAAAAGTGTAAATATAGCCAAAGTGTGTGTTTTTAAATTCTCTGAAGTCAATATAACTCTTGAGTTCTATCAGTCTTGCTTGGAAGTTAGCAAGAGTTTCCTCAGCTTCTTTCAATGCAAGTTCTAACTCTGCTTGTCTTTTTTCTATGGCATTCTTACGAGAATATAACCAAGCCAAATGGTTTTGCGCTTTATTGAATTTTTTATTTTTCTTATTTCTATCAGCTTTCTTCTTTTTCTTCTTTTTGGTTTTTTTGTGGTTCTTCTTTTTGTTTGATCGCATTGATATGCTGTATCGTTCGTTTCTAAGTTCGGTAAGTTTCATTTCTGTAGCCAATATTTCCATAATTACATCTCCATGGCTTGTATCGGTTTTCAATAACTGAGCTTTGATTCCGTGTTTTCCATTGATATCCTCCTCTACGGCTGGTATGGCTACCAATTCTAGTTGCTTTATAATGGATTGTAAGGTAGCTCCTTTGCCAAAGGTTGTATCTGGCGATAATTCCTTGGTCAATTTATTGGCATATAGTAGATACATTCTATCTTCTCGATAGATAGCTACCGTAGTTTGTTGCGGACGATTAAAACCCCAAAGACTGAAATGTACAGTGGTGTAATCGTTTTTCAACGCATCAAATTTGATCTGATGTGAGGCTAGAGGAACTAGATTTTGAGTGTTTTTATGCCCCGATTCAAAAGTCGTTTCGTAAGTAAATAATCCTATACCTACAGGATCTCCTAATTCGTTTTTTTGTTTGTATATTTTTTCTCGTTCTTCGAGCAGACCATCAGTATTACTCCCATCTCCACAGGCAATCATATTGGTCTTAAATCTGGGAGAATAGGCACAAATCTTACTGAAATATTCCTTTCCCTTATTGTTCAAATAGCTTCTCGTAGCATAGTTAAAAGCTGCTATCACATCTTTTTGTTGAGGCTGAGTTATGGTTTGAATAGCAGATAAAGAAGTCGTTCTTTGATTGAAAAATAAATTTGGATTCATCAGTTCCATTATCTTTTTAGATGGCATATCTACACCGTTTCGCCTTCTTATTACACCATTTGGTAGCTTTAATGTAAGTGTATCAAGGTAGTATTGATATAGTTTGTTGGTAGTACCTTCTTCTTTTTCTTCGTCCCTCACTTTTAATTCTCTGTACAGTTGATAAAGTGCCATCTTTGCAGATAGTTCAGACAGTAAACCCGAGGATTCGTGAGACAATCCATAGTCATCTACTTGTAGCAATGAAGGTTCTAAAAGAATAATTTGAACTATAGAATCGAAATCTATAATAGAGTCGAGAACACCTTTTGTTTTATATTTGAAGTAAACTGTATCGCCAGTATATTCAAAATATTGCCCCAAATTTCTTTTTAGGACTGGGCTTTTCTCTACCACATGAAACATGCGTCCTGATTCCTCGGCTGTAAGCATGATAGATTGAGAAAACGAGATTAAAGTTGAACTTAAAAGTAGTAATGCAATGTAAAGTTTTGTCATATTTTGTTGTAAATAGAATCTATAATA
>CAMZLL010000063.1 GCA_947311505.1 uncultured Cryomorphaceae bacterium | reverse complement strand
TGTAAATCCGAGGTGGTTGGGGGAGTATAATCTTTAGAGTAGGTTACTCTGTTTGTTAATTCCGTATGGATACAAGTCTAGTAGATGTAGAAAAGGGATACGCGTATTCTTTTTTTATAAACATTTATAAGAAAATTTTAACGCTATTTTCCTTTTTAATATATTTTTGTTGTTACATAACTAAGATATGGCAGTACGAATAATAATAGACTTGGATGTTACTAATCCAGAAGAAGTGATTAAAGCGCACAAAGGGCAGATGATGGGCTTGTTAAGTGATGTGATGTTGTCTAAAAATTCAAGAAAGAAAAAAGTAAATCTAGAAGTTGCAAAAGAAATCGTAGCTGCTTTAGAAAAGGACTTACCTATTGAGATGCAAAAAGAAATGGTTGCCGCCTTTGTTAGATACGAAATTATAGAAGATATTGAGATGGATAACAGTCAAGAAGCTTCTGAATAATATAAGACCGCTAAATTATTTTTTTTGGAACTTCAATACTAAAGTTTTTTTAGCAGTAGCAGTATTAGAAAGTTCCTTTTAGAGAAATAATAAAGTTTCTACCCGGAGCTACCAGTCCCGAACTATATGTTTTATACCGTAAGTCTAGAATGTTTTCAAGCCCTACTGTTAATGAGGTATGTTTTGTTATTGCGTATTGTGTCTTAAGGTTGATTATAGTCCATGAAGGAGAATATGGATTTCCGTTGTGGTCTATAGCGTAGATGTAACCTTTGTTTTGTTCGCTTATAGGAAGTTGATCATTTGTTTTTCCTCCTGAATACTCGGTGTTTAAATCTAAAAGAAGTTTATTCTTCTTATAGGTCAGGTGTGTAGAGCCAAACCAGGGAGCTGCATGTCTTGAAGGACTTAACGTTCCATTTTCTTGTTCTTCTATACCTGTCTGTAGGTTGAAGTGCGACCGCAAACCAAATCCTTTTTTCATTTTGAACTCCCCGCTTACTTGAAAGCCATATATGGTAGCGGATGCCACATTTTGAATGGCTTGAACTTGACTTAGTGTTCCGTCATAAATTACACTATCTGCACCATTAAGTTGAAAATTTCTTCTGACCATAGCATCCTTTAAGTAGGTGTAGTACGTACTGAGATCTATTTTTAGTTTTTTTGAAAATATTTTTGAAATATTAAATTCCTGGTTGTATGCGTACTCGGCTTTTAGGTTCGCATTGGGGACAACAATAGAACCTGGTTCGGAGTCAAATATTTTACCTACATCATCTACATTTGGAGCTCTAAATCCTGATGAAGAATTCGAACTGACAATTAAGGTTTTATTTAATTTGTAATTGAAACCTAAGCTTCCTGTAAGCGCAGCGTTGTTAATGTCGGCTATTGTAAAAGGTAAAGGAAAATAAGTGGTGTCAAAATTTGAATGTAGTGTGAAGTAATTGTATCTCGCCCCAGTTTGTATGGTGAATCTTTTTGATTTTTCATATTGAAAACTCGCATAAGCACCATAAGATGACCACACAGAATTGGGGTATCTTGAAGCTATATTTTGCTTTAATCCAGTATTGATGTCTTCGGAAATACCATTGGAGGTAACATCATTTCTAATAGCTTCTAGACCATAGTACAAATGATGTTTTTTGTTAATCTCTTTGTTGAAATCCCAATTTGTAGCGTATATATCTACTTTCTCATAATTGGAAGATCGGATATTGTCGTTGTATTGTCGTTGTATTCTGCTTTCTTTGGCTTGTTGCTGTGATATTTTAAATGTAGCAATATCCCAAAACCAATTTTCTCCTTGATTTACGATATAAAATGCGTTCATCATCCAAGATTGAGGTCCGTACTTCCATTCTCCATACTTTGGTAAGCCGACTTCGGTTCTGAGGTGTTTGTCGTATCTGCCATAATCTGAGGTTTGCGAAAAATGATAGTCATAATTAAAGTCCCATATTTTATTGGGTTTGTACCTGAGTTTTTGCATTATATTTATTTGTGAAAACTGAGTTGGAGTTTGTATTAAGCTGTTTTTGCTACTTTTTATGGTGTCTTTGTTTCCAATTCTTTCTACGTAGGTAGTTCGAAGATATTCGGATGGTCCATTTTTTCCCATTCGCAAATCACCATAATCTGTAAAGGTTACACTAGAAACTGTCGCCCATTTTTTCCACCCTAAATTAAAATCAAAATGACCTGTTTTTTCCTGATTGGCTGTTGAATAACGTGTTACAAATTTGCCGCTAACGTTGAGTGTGTCGTTTGCCGAAAACTGAGGTTGCAACGTTTGGAAGCTCATTACTCCACCAATAGCATCGCTACCGTAGATGACAGAGCCGGGACCAAATAATATCTCTACAGATTCTAATGCTAAAGCATCTATCGCTATTACATTTTGGAGGTTGCCGCTCCTATATATAGCATTATTCATTCGAGTGCCATCTACAGAAATAAGCAGTCTATTAGTCGCAAATCCTCTTATCATTGGGCTGCCTCCTCCGAGTTGACTTTTTTGTACGAAAACTTCTCCTGAAGATTTTAATAAATCAGCAGCGGTTTGTGGGTTTTGAAGCGCAATATCCTTTTGTGATACCGTAGTAATTCTATTAGGAATATGATCTTTAGTTTGTTTCCATTTAGAAACCCCCACTACAAAAGGGGCTAGGTTAAATCCAGATTCACTTAGGTATATAGTGCTATTGTTGGCATCTATACTCGAATGTTTTATTACTTTGGTGTTGTACCCAAAGTATCGTATGACCACTTCTGTAGAATGCTTAAAATTACTAATGTCAGCTTGTCCCTTGGAGTTGGTTGTGGTAAATGCCTTGGGATATTGGCTGCTTATCGAAACCATTTCTATAGGTTGTAATGTCAAAGAATCTTTCACGGTAATGACCTGCCCCAATCCTATGAATGAGAAAAAAATGAATAGCAGTAATAGGTTGTGTTTTGTCATATATTTTTGCCGAAAAATTGCTCAGTTCTCATCGCAAAAATTATGCCTAGATGAACATTTCGTTCCAGTTTATAATAGTCGTATAGCCTTTATTTTTAAAGTAGTCTAAATCAGCTGGTTTTGAGGTTGTAACAAGTACAAAGTCACCTCCCCATGCTCCTAGAGATTTAACGCTACCTCCAGAATATTCGCTAAAAAGCAGTTCTTTTATGGTTCGTTTATTCAGAGCGTTAGCTGT
>CAMZLL010000062.1 GCA_947311505.1 uncultured Cryomorphaceae bacterium | reverse complement strand
TTTTTCAAATTTATAAGTGCAATGAATAATTCGGGTTAAGTTCATATTTATCAAGGTGTGCTGTTGGATATATTCAAGCAGCAACCGTTAAACAAATAACTATCATTAATTACAAAATTGGCGATGTAATCTGCCATTTGTTTGGGGGATACATTTGCTTGGTAGCCAGGGAACGCTTCTGCGAGCATTTCCGTTTGAACTGCTCCTAATGCTAGTGCATTTACGTTTATTTGATCTTCTTTAAACTCTTCTGCCATGCATTCGGTAAGTGTTATTAACGCACCTTTGCTGGAGCTATACCCCGATAGTCCTGGGAACTTTGAAGTGCCATTTACACCACCAATACTCGATATGTTAGTAATAGTCCCTTTTGCAGCTTTGAGATTTGGATATATCGCTTGTGTCAATCCCCATACGGACAGGACATTGACTTGATACATTTGTTCTAGTTCAGATTTAGATAATTCAATGAATGGTTTATTGATGAGAAGTCCTGCGTTGTTGATCACAGCGTCTAAATTTAGATTTCCTACCAAAGATTTAAGAGGGGTGAAGTCTCCTAATTCTAAATCTAAAGAAATGGTGGTGATAGAAAGAGTTGGTTTTTCTAATTTTAATTTTTCGAGTGGTGTTGTATTTCTCGAAAGTGCAAAAACATGATGCCCTTTTGAAGCTAGGTTTTTAGCTGTTTCAAATCCAATTCCTCTTGAAGCTCCTGTTATTAAAATGTTTTTAGTTTCCATTTTTGTATTAAAAAATTAGTTGAAAATTATGTTCATCGATCCATTCTTGTTGGTGTAGATACCAGTCTTTTCGAATACCTGTTTTTACAAATCCTATTTTTTCAAAAAGGGAAATGCTTATTTTGTTGTCGGCTTGTATGTTGCAATATATTTGTTTTAGATTGAGAACATCTTTTGCATACGCAATGATGAGGTTCAACGACTCTTTGGCAAATCCTTGTTGAGTAAACTGTTCCAAAATGAGGATACCTACACCACATCTTCTGTTGATGGCGTCATACTCAAATAAGTCAATAGTACCTACGGGGGTGTTGGCTGATGTTTCTTCTATGATAAACCTAAATTGTTGTTGTAAACCTATATCATGCACCGATTGGGCGTAGTCTGTCATTGTGTTTTTAGAAAAGGGAATCAATGTGCCACTAACTTTCCAGTTGGCAGTATTGTTTTCTATTGCAACCAAGAAATTTACATCTGTTGGTTCTACTGATCTGAGTGATATGTGTTTAGATTTTAGCAAGTTGTATCGTGTTAATAATGGCTTGATCTATTTCTTTTTTGCCATAGGTATTCAAATATAAGCTTTTGTTGTTAAGAATACTTTCACAATTTAAGTGAAATATGTTTTGCACTTCGTCAATAGCAATTAGATATGGGATTAATTCAAATATAAAAGAGGATTCATTGGTTGCTATTCCTGATTCTTTACAAGCTGTAAGAATTGGTTGCAAACAAGAAGCTCCTTTGGTTAAAGGTGCGATTTTATCAAAACTTCTGCTGGTAATTACATCTTGAATTGTCGTTTTTAGAGCAACAAAAAGAGTTGGTATTTTGCTTCTGTTTATTTTAGAAATAATTATAGAAGCATCTTTGCCTATTGTTACTTTTTTAGCAGATACTGAATTATATTTACCTTTGGATATCAGTGATATATGTGGAGGTATATTATCTAAAGCTTGAACAGTAATATAAGAGGTGTTAGTTTTAAGTTCGGCTAGTGGCAGTATGTTATGAATAGCGATTTTATCCATTATTCCAACTTCCTTTAAAAACAAATGTAGCAGGTCCAGTAAGATAAATGTCAGTAAATTTTTTATCGTTATTTCGGAACGAAACAGACAAGTCTCCTCCTTTGGTTTTGATGTTCATTTCGAACGATTGTTGTGCTTGTTTTGAGTGTAGATATTGTGCAATAGCACAAGCTGTAACTCCTGTACCGCAAGCAAGAGTTTCAGCTTCAACACCTCGTTCGTATGTACGCACTTTTATTCCGTTTGCTATTTGTTCTACATAGTTTACATTGGTACCCACTTCTTTAAATCTATTGTTGTATCTGATTTTATGTGCCTCAGGAACAATATCTATTTGAGAAACAGCTTCGGAAAACAAAATGTAATGTGGAGAGCCTGTATCCATAAAGTAATAGTCGTTACCGGTTTCTATATTTTTAACATCAAACATTTTTAGTTTTACGGTTTTAGAATCTAGTATTCGATAATCGCTTTTACCATTTCTGCTCAAAAAATGCCCATTATCCTTAGATAATCCTAGCTCTTTAGCAAAAATAACTGCACATCTGCTACCGTTTCCACAAAAGCTTTGAGAGCCATCCGGATTGTAAAATTCCATATAGAAGTCAGCCGTATGATGTTTTTGAATTAAAATCAATCCATCGCTTCCTATTCCAAATTTTCGTGAGCACATTGCCTGTATTAGGGATGTTCTGCCTTTGGTAGGGAAACTCAATGTTTGGTTATCAATGAGTATGAAATCATTGCCGGCTCCTTGATATTTTGTAAATTCTATTTTCATTTTCGAGTACAAAAGTAAAGGATTTAAAGCGTAATTTCTATAAAAAGAACTGCTTTTATTTGATTTCACTTTTGTTTAAGATCATCTCTGAACATTGTACTGAAACTAAAATACTATACTATATGACTTCTATATTTTTATAAAAATAGCTATGACTATACTGAAAAAGATACATTGAATCTCATTCATTATTATTTTTTGGAAGTAAATGAGTTTTTACACCTCTATTAATTTTTAATGTGCATTTCATTGTCAATTTGGTGTTATAGCTGTACTTAACATTTTTTAACCATTGCTTAACAGTGTGTTAACGTATCAAACGTAATGAAATACCGTAATTTGTATAGGCAAAAAAGGTTGTAGCAGAATCAATACATTGTTAGTGTAGGGAAGAATTTTCTTATTACCTTTGAAATGGGTAATATGTTAGTTATTTATTTAATGACTTGGATATTTTAAAATAAAGGAGCTTTCATACCTTTGACAATAAGTTTTGCAACGGTCTTTAACGTTTATTTTTGTATTAATCTAAAACAATAATCAGATGACTAAAAATGGTTCAATAATTATCGCAGGAGCTCTAGGAGCAGTTATAAGCTTTGGTATGGTTCAGTTTTTTCATACCGAAAAGAATATTTATATCACACAAGAAGTAGATAGATCTTCTCCCGATGGAGTCAATCATCAAGTTGCTTTCAAAGGAGGTGTTTTGCCTTTGCCTGGTGTTGATTTTATAAAAGCATCTGAAAAGACGGTTAATGGGGTAGTGCATGTCAAAACAAAATACATATCTGCTTATTCTGGAGATCCTTTTTATGAGTACTTTTATGGTAGAAGCAATAGAGGGCGTGTTCAAGAGGCATCAGGGTCTGGGGTTATCATATCTGCTGATGGCTATATTGCTACCAATAATCATGTCATTGATGGCGCTGATGAAATAAAAGTAACTTTAAATAATCAAGAAACCTATACTGCTACTTTGGTTGGGAGAGATCCTTCAACCGATTTAGCTTTATTAAAGATTGAAGGCAGCGACCTTCCTTTTGTGGATTTTGCAAATTCAGACGATGTGCAAATTGGAGAATGGGTTTTGGCGGTTGGCAACCCTTTTAATCTAACCAGTACCGTTACTGCTGGTATAGTTAGTGCAAAGTCAAGAAATATCAATCTTTTACAAGGGGATAATAGTCGAAATATTTTTCCAATCGAATCCTTTATCCAAACTGATGCTGCTGTGAATCCTGGTAATAGTGGGGGAGCGTTGGTAAATCCTGAAGGCGAGCTTATTGGTATAAATACTGCTATTGCTTCTAAAACTGGTTCGTATGCGGGGTATAGTTTTGCTATACCTTCCAATATCGTAAAAAAAGTAACAACTGACTTAGCTAAATATGGTGTTGTACAAAGAGCTTTTATAGGTGTTGGACTCGCTAATATCAACCAGCAAGTAATGGAACAAGTAGAATTGCCTAACCTAAATGGTGTCTTGGTAACAGGTGTTGCCCCAAATAGTGCAGCTTTTGAAGGAGGAATCAAAAGTGGTGATGTTATCCTTAAGGTAGCCGATGATGTAGTAAGTAAAGTTCCAGAAGTTCAAGAGAAAATTGGAAGTTATAGACCTGGTGATAAAGTGAGTGTAACCATAAGACGAGGACAAAAAGAGCAGGAGGTATTATTAATTCTTAAAAACCAAAATGGTACTATAGATGTAGTAACGAATTAATGTATTATTTGGTGTAGTATTTTACATAGCTGTATAAAAGAGTTCTATCAGTTTAGCATCTTCGGCTAATGTTCTGCTGGACATTATTGAATTGTTATCAAGAAAATTCCTCTTTTTCGAATTGATAAAAGCATCATTTGTAGGGGGGGTAGAACTTTTTTCAAAGATAGGTGTATTGTTAGGTGTAGAGTTGTTGTTTGTTTTATTCGGTTGATTATTAGGTGTTTGAGGGATTGTGGGTTGATTAATGCCATTATTGTTTTCTGAAATTTCCTGATCTTCAGATGCCTCTTCATTCATTTCCATTTCTGGCAAATTTTGATCGGTGCTTATAGCTAATTCTTCTGATGCGATATCTTCTGTAATTGAGCTAAGATTTTCTTTAGTGGATGTTTTAGATTCAGTTAGTTTCGATATTGAACTGAGGCTTTCTCCTTTTTCAAATTCGTTTGATTCTTTATCGATGCTCGTTTTTCTTTGATGTTTGGTTGTAGTATTGTTACTGGTATCTTTTGGTAGTTCTTTTGTAGTATTGGTTTTTTTTGAATTGGTTGTTACTAATGCTTGATCCGTAGATGGGAAATTGCTAGAGCCAAAGTCAACTAGGCTTATTATTAATAGTAAACTCGCAGCAACGCTCAAAATCTGAATTCCGGGCATTTTAATTACGGATTTATCCTTTGGAAAAAAATATCCCAAACCCATACTTCGAGAAGTCGTAGTTGAATTTAGAGCAGGTCGAGCCTTGTCAAACGCTGCAAGCAAAGATTCTTTAGTGCTTTCTCTTGGTGTGATATCATCAGCGGTAAGGAGTTCCTTTTTTATGGCTAATAAGGTTGCTTGTATTTGATTGTATCCTGTTTCTTCTTTAGCAATATCTTTTATAGAAAGCAACTCATCGGGAGTTAATTCTGAAAACGATTTACTGAGAATCAATTCGTCTATGTTGGTAAATGTATCTTTCATTTTAGCAATGAGTTAAGTGCTGTTGTTATCAAATATACAACCGTAGCACTGATTGGTTTAAATTCTTCTAAATTTTTACTTAGTTTTTTTAAAGCATAGAAAATTCTAGATTTGATAGTTCCTTCTGATGTCTCAAGTACTTCTGCTATTTCTTTGATACTCAGATTATGCTTAAAGCGGAGAATAAACGTGTTTTTATGATTGTTACTCAGCTCTTCCAATTCTTCTTTCAATCTGTTATTAAAAAGACCTAAATCTACTTTTTGATCCGCAGATAGCTCGTTTATTTGTGCATCTATATTGTCGTCCAGTCCATTGCTCGTGCCTTTTCTTACTTCTTGCTTTCTATACTCGTTTTTGCACATGTTGTTGGCTACACTGTATAGCCATGTTTTAAACTTACGAGAGGGATTGTAAAGCTCAGGCTTATGTATGATTTTGGTAAACAACTCCTGCATAAAATCTTCTGCTTTTTCTCTGTCTTGCCACAACATTTTGTAAAAATAATTCAACATTATTTTACTATATCGATCATACACTTCTGTAAACGCACTACTGTTACCTTTGATAACTTCGGTCATCAAGGCTTCGTCTGTACTGGTTGTATAATCGTGTTTTATGAATCTCATATTCAATCAAGCGTATCAGTTATAATTTTTCGCTTTTTAAATATTGTTTTATTATGTTTTCTTTGTTTGCTTCTTTGGCTATTTTCAAAATTAGTTTTCTTATTTCTGTTGCCTTAGCTTCTTCATTGTGATTGTGGTAATACCTAAGAACAGTTATTAAGGGTAGGGTGTAGTTGAAGTTCAGTCGTTTTGCTTCCAAATTGGTTTGCGTTCTTTTTAGTTGTTCTTTCTTAAAGCTATTTTCATAAGAATAGACAGCCGATTTTACATTGTCAATTGGAGTTTTAGAGTGTTTATAGGTTAGTCCAGATAGGTATAAATCTGATTTAAACGTTTTCAAAATGTCTTGACTAATTGTATGACCTACATATAATTTCTTATTTGGATTGTTTTTAATGATCCATTCAATGGTTTTTACATTGGTACTTTGTGGTTTTATTTTGAGATGTGCCTCAGCACTTTTACGCTCTCTGTATTTCTTTTCAGAAAGCATATCTAGGTTGATGATGGTCACATCTTTACGTATGCCTTTTACATCTTGCCAGATAAATAAGGGATAGGTGTCTATTGAACCATTTGTAAATATGATTCCATTTAACTCTATGGACATAAGTACATTATAGTTGTATTCCATCACGCTTGCGTGTATGGTGTTACTCAGGTATAGCTGCTTGCAATATTGTTTTCGTTTTGCCGCGTTGCCGTCCATTTCGTAATGATATACAAAGTCATCGTATAAATCTACGTTGTCTGGATGATAGCGTTCTGCGTTTTCTAAATAGGTAAAAGCATCCAAACTTCTACCAGAATTTAAATACATCGCATAATTGTATTCGTAAGATTGCGCATTGGCAGCTTTTATGCTAGCTACCATTTTGTCTAGTTCCAGCTGGTTTTTGGCAGATATAGTTTTTGTAGTTTTATCCATGTAGGCAGACCGCTTAGCAAGATATGCAGAACTCAAAGACTTAATAGATGTCATTTGCATATCTGTAGAGGATTGCCCATACCCAGCCGAAGACCATACTAGCGTTATTAGAAAAATCTTAAAATAATTCATGTTTCATTCCTTTTCCTTTAGTACAAACGGAATCGTATTGCGTTCATTTACTATTTCTTTTTTTAGCGATTAAATACAAATTCTAGCGTACTTTCTTAACTTGTTGAAAACTAATGCCCAAAGCTTTTTCAAAATAGCGTATTTGTCTCATTTCTGAAGTAGTAACAATACACAGAGAAATACCCTTTTTACCTGCGCGAGCAGTTCTACCACTTCTGTGCGTATAATATTCGTCCTTATCGGGCAATTGATAATGTACCACAAATGATAAGCCTTCAATATCTATTCCTCTTGCAGCCAAATCTGTAGCTACCAATAGTTGAAGCGATTCGTTTTTGAAGGCACGCATCACTTTATCTCTTTCTTTTTGTTTTAAATCTCCGTGAATGGCATCTGCCGCCACATTTTTAGCTATAAGTTGCTTTGCCAATGTTTTGGTTGCTACTTTGGTCTTACAGAAAATAACACCTCTGTTTTTTTGCTCAGATTTTAAAAACTGCATCAATACATGGAGCTTTTCTTGTTCGTCACAAATCAAGTATTTATGATCAATGTTTTTATTCACTACGTTTTTTGAGTTTATAGTAATCCTATGCGCAGTAGGTGCCATATGTTCGTTTACTATTTGTTTGATGCCATGCGGCATTGTAGCAGAAAACAACCATTTACTTCGTGCGGTAGTTAATGAATTTAATATTTGATCCAATTCCTTTTTGAAGCCCATGCTTAGCATCTCATCTGCTTCATCGAGTATTACCGTTTTTACATAGTCTAAGTTTACGGCTTTTCTTTTTATTAAATCAATCAATCTACCGGGCGTAGCTACTATTATGTGAGTCGGTCTTTTAAGTCGAGTCAATTGTCTGTCAATATGTTCGCCACCATATACTGCCTCTGTAAAAATCTTAGTGGAGTACTTCGTAAATCGAAACAATTGTTTAGCAACTTGTTGTCCCAATTCTCTTGTTGGGCAAAGTATCAAGCCCTGTACTTGCTCTAAGGTGGGATTTATTTTGTGTAGCAATGGTAGCCCGTAAGCTGCTGTTTTTCCCGTACCCGTTTGTGCTTGCCCGACCATATCGCTGTTTCCTTCTAGTAACAAAGGTATTACCTGTGCTTGTATTTCTGTTGGTGTTATGATTTTTAGATCCTCCAGACCTTTTATAAAATCACTATGTATTCCTAATTGTTTGAATGTGCTCACGTTTATGTGTTTTTTTCGTTTGTCGTAAAAGTAGTTATTTTATATTGGTTAATGATATATTTGTGCAACGGTCTTATTGTTGTAGATATTTTGGGCATGCCCCTTCGGGTCGGGCTGTCCGTTTTATCTCACGAAAGCTCCAAATAGCTTTCGGAGGATGCCACTTCCATCCCTCACGCAACGAACTGCTTAAACATTTAGATGCCCATTTGTAACATCACAAAATTAACAAGCCATTTTCTCTTAAAATTTGAATATTTTCTGAATACCAAAATGTTTCAAAATGAGTAAACTGTTTGTTGTAGTGTTCTTTTATTTGTTTGAATGTGGTTTTTTCTTTTTTCATAACCGAAATTTGCATCAGAGTTTGTTTCATCCAGATACCTATTTTTTCTTCAAAAATCAACTCAAATGCATTGCTTCTCGTATGAAATATCAATTGGACAAAATGCTTATTTTTTCCTTTTTTATTTTCGGTAAACAAAGAAGTAAGTGGAGTAGTACCTAACCATACTACTTGCGCATTTGGTTTGATGGGTTTAACATCTTGTTGCTCCAAGCATGTTTTTATAAAATTTGGACTGATATTCGTTTTGGGAGTTTTGAAGTCAAACCATTTGTGGACTTTCATGTCAAATCCAATTTGATGCATAAAGTTGAAAATTGATTTTTTTAGCCCATAACTATACTTAGCGTGATCTATACCTGTGGAGTCTTCAAATTGAACATCATTATTAGCAAATGTGATATTTTTATAATTGGGTGTAATGCCATATTCCTCAGGAGTATCTCCGATAGGACTATGTGTTGTTAATGCAAATTGATGCCAAAAACCAGATTGTACTATACCCAGTTCAAAGAGTTGTCGTACCATTTCTAAGCTATCAATTGTTTCTTGTTCGGTCTGCGAAGGGTAGCCATACATCAGATAGCAATGCACCATAAGGTTGGCTTCTGTAAAGTTTCGAGTTACTTGAGCCACTTGAGTTACGGACACTCCTTTGTCTATCAGTCGAAGCAAACGATCAGACGCTACTTCAAGTCCTCCTGACACGGCTATGCACCCCGATTCTTTTAGCAAATAACATACGTCTTGCGTGAAGTTTTTTTCAAAACGAATGTTGGTCCACCAAGTAACGGTTAATTGTCGTTTAATAATTTCCAAAGCTAGTGCTTTCATCAGTTTTGGAGGTGCGGCTTCGTCCACGAAATGAAACCCTGTTTCACCAGTTTGCTCTATAAGTTCTTCCATTCTATCTACCAAAAGATTGGCAGTAATGGGTTCGTAAAGCTTTATATAGTCCAAAGAAACATCGCAGAATGTACATTTGCCCCAGTAGCAACCATGCGCCATAGTGAGTTTGTTCCATCTACCATCACTCCACAAGCTGTGCATCGGGTTGGCTATTTCTATTACCGAAATATATTCGGATAGCAGTAAGTCCGAATAATCGGGTGTTCCCAATAGGTTTTGTTTATAATCTTGTTTTGTAGTATTGTTTTTATAGCAAACAACACCTTTTTCAAGAATAAAAGTTCTTTTAAATTGTAAATAATCTGGGTTATTTACAGTTGGGTTCAGTACATTAGATAAGACTAACTCTACGGGTAATTCGCCATCATCTAGTGTTATATAGTCAAAGTATTCAAAAACTCGCACATCCGTGAGAGATCTCAATTCTGTATTAGGGAATCCACCTCCCATTGAGGTTTTCAAATTGGGGTAGTGAGCTTTTATGTATTGTGCACATCTAAATCCACTGTATAAATTGCCTGGAAAAGGAATCGAAAAACAAACCAAGCTGGGGTAATGTGTTTGAATGCGTTCTTCTAACAAGCGTAGCGTGATTTTGTCGATATAGGTTAGGGGTGTTTGCAAGTATTCGTGTAGTTCGTCAAACGAATTGGCACTGAGTCCTAGTCGCTCTGCATATCTACTAAATCCAAAGTTCTCATCCAGACATTCTTTGATGAAATCTGACAGGTCTTCCAAAAATAAGGTAGCTAAATGTTTGGCTTTGTCTTGCATGCCCATCGAACCAAAAGCCCATTCTAGGTCGTCTAATTGCTCAAAACGTGAGGCTTGTGGTAAGAAATTATCTGAACAAATTTGACGTGCAAAGGTGAGGTTTTTACCTTGCAAAAAAAGGATGATATCGTCTATGATTTGAAGGTAGCTATTCCTCAATGAGTAAATTCGCTCGCAATTGTCAGATGTTATTCTATTGTTGATATCAGCCAGTCTGAATATTTCTTCAAATGATTTTCGAGAAAAAAGTTCTAGGATAACCTCAATCCCTAAATCCATTTGAAAAGAAGTAATCCCCTTAGTGTTAAAAAAACCTTTGAGATAAGCCGTAGCAGGATACGGTGTGTTCAGTTGCGTAAACGGGGGTGTTATGATTAGTATATCTTTCAATTGTTTGCGATTATTCCTCCGAAAGTTCATCAAATTTTTGTTTCATTGTAGGGTTTCCTCGTGTTAATCTTTTTATAGTCAGATCATTGGCTTTGTTGTTTGCAAGACGTAAATTATTCTCGGAAGATAATAAAGCGTCTTTGGTCTTATTCAAATGATTGATCGTTTTGTCGATTTCAATAATAGCGGTTTTAAATTTTCGACTTGCTAATTCGTAGTTTTTTGCAAAGCCAGTTTTGAAGGTGTTTATTTTTTCTTCAAAATTAGTAATGTCCACATTTTGATTGCGCATTAAATTCAGCTCTGCTTTATATTTCAATGAGTTCAAAGCTGCATTTCTAAGAAGCGTAATTATAGGTATGAAAAATTGTGGTCGAATCACATACATTTTATCATATTTATAAGAAACATCTACAATTCCAGTATTGTATAGTTCATTGTCTGTTTCCAAAAGAGAAACTAATACAGCATACTCACAGTTTTTAGCGTTTCGATCTTTGTCTAATTTAGCAAAAAAATCTTCATTTCTTTTTTTTGTGGCAGTTTCATCGTTTTCATTCTTCATTTCAAACATTATAGAAATGATTTCATTATCTAAATGATCCTTTTCTCGATATATAAAATCACCTTTTGTGCCTCCGCTCGAATCATTGTCTTTCCCAAATTCTGCATTTTGAAAAGCGGTAGGTCGTAGTTTGTTAAATTCTATTTCGCAATGTTGCTCTAATGATTCTCCCACCATTTTAGTAGAAAGTTTTTGTTTATAATCTTTTAAGCGAGCAATTTCATCATCTTTTAGTTTTATGGTTTCATTTTTATGTAGGAGCTTGTCATTAAATTGCTCTTTTATTGATTTTTCTAAAAGTTTGGTTTGTATATCTTTATTTTTTAATTCGTTTTCAAGCTTATCTCGTTCTTTTTCTATGTTTCTTACTGCTTCAGTTATGGCAAGCTGTTTTTCAGCTTCTGCTTTATCTACTTTAGCTTTAATTTTTAATATTTCAGCTTGTTTATTTGCTTCTATTTCAGCTAGTTTAGCGTTGATTTTAACCTGTAACTCTTTTAGTGTTTTTTCTTTTTCTACCAATTCCTTTTGGTGTTCACTTTTTATTCTGGCTTCATTTAATTGTAGAGCAGTTTCTGTTTCTTTTTCTTTTGCTTTTAATTCATTTAATAAATTGTCTCGTTCTTTTTCTACGTCTTTAGTCGCCTGAGATACTGCTAATTGTTTTTGAGTTTCTGCTTTTTCAACTTCTGCTTTCATTTTAGAAATTACAGCTTCTTTTCTTGCTAATTGTTCTGCTAATTCTGCGTTGCTTTTTGCTTTTAATTCAGTAAGCTCTTTGTCCTTTTTTGCCAGTTCTTCGTGAAGGATATTTTTTATATTGGCTTCTGCTAATTTTATAGCATTTGCTTTTTCTTTCTCGGCAAGCGACAAACGACTATTAAGTTCGTCCTTGAATTGTTGGTCACGAACTTGCTTAAGTATTTCTGCAAAACCAGCTTCATCTACTTTGAAAGCTGTTGCACAATTGGGACAAATTATTTCATTCATAGTATTTCGTTTTTTTGTAGGTTTTTTAATTTAGCAATGAATTTGTAGAGCGATTGCGAATCAAGAATAAATTACCAATCAATAGGCATATAATCTTTTAAGAATTTACCCGACCAATGTTTACCTGTGTTAATGCCGTCTATTAACGGGTCTAATACCCTAGCTGCTCCATCTACAATGTCTAACGGAGGTTGAAAGTCGTGATCTTCTACTTTCTTTTTCGATAATTCTACTGGGTCTTCGTCTGTAACCCAACCTGTATCTACAGCATTCATAAATACACCATCTTTAGCAAATTCAGCAGAAGAAGTGTGTGTTAACATGTTAAGGGCGGCTTTTGCCATATTGGTATGCGGGTGCCGAGAGATTTTTTTGAATCTATGAAATTTGCCTTCCATTGCAGATACATTGATGATGTGTTTTTGTCCTGTATTCTCTTTTCGCATAAGGACTGACAATCGATTGCATAATACAAAAGGAGCTATAGAATTGACCAATTGTACTTCTATCATTTCTAAGGTTTCTATTTCTCCGAGTTTCAAACGCCAACTGTTGGTCTTTCTTAAATCTACTTGTTGCAAATCTGCGTCTAATTCTCCTTCAGGGAAAACTTCGCTTGGAGAAAGAGAGTTGTCAAAACTATAAGGAATCTGAGATAGTTGTGCTGATGCTCTTAGACCAATTCCGGGCTCTGGGCCGTGCCAACTGACTGAAAGCGCATTATTTTTCTGATCAGAAGTTTTAGAGGTCAAAGTTTTTAATTCATTAATACAATTGTTATGGTCAGTTAACAGCGTTTTAGCAAATTCAGGAAGTGCGTCAAAAGGTTGCTCTTCATTTGCCATTAAATGCTTGTAAAATCCAGAAGGTCTTCTTACGGTTTGAGCTGCATTATTTATAAGGATGTCAAGACGTTTGTATTGTAATTCTATAAAATTGCAAAATATTTCTACACTAGGTATATGTCTCAAATCCAATCCGTGAATTTTTAGTCGGTCTCCCCAAACGTTAAAGTCATCTTCTTTAGAAAAACGAAGTGCTGAATCTACCGGGAATCGGGTAGTGGCAATTACAGTAGCCCCAGCTCTAAGTAATATCAATGTAATGTGGTATCCAATTTTTAATCGAGAACCGGTAACTACAGCTACTTGACCAGAAAGATCAGCTGTTTGGTAACGTTTTGCATAATTAAAGTCCCCACATTCACTACACATAGTGTCATAAAAGTGATGGAGTTTAGTATATTCTTTTTTGCAAACGTAGCAGTTTCTAGGGGATTCTAATTCTAAAGTATTTTCTTTTGGAGCATCAAGAAGTTTTGGAGCGATAAAGACAGTCGCTTCTCTAGCACTTCTGATGCCTGTATGTTTTCTGGCATGTTTTTCTCGCTCTACTTTTTTTCGATGTGCAGCTTTTTTAGCGTTTTTTTTTCGTTTAGCAAATTCTTCTCTGTTAGGACGAGACAATTTTCCAGCAGCAGTCATCAACGCTCTTCTTTTCTCTTGAGAAAGCTCATAGATATGATCGGTATTGTCAAGTAGTTTGTTCAAAATAGTAATACAAGAGTCTATTTCATCTTGACTAATTTCTATATTTGATTTATCTTTAGAAGCGTCCATTTAAAATTGTTGTTTGGGCAAATATAAGAACACTCCCCTAAGAATGTTGCATAATTAACAACCTTTTTCGAGAAACATCATGAATTGGCAAAGTATTTGAATAGTTTATTGTGGAATTATTAATAAATTTGCATCAAGTAGAAAAAAAGAATACAATGAAAAAGACATTTATAACATTAAGTGTTATGGCACTTACGACCTTATCATTTGGTCAAAAAAATGAAATGACATCAGCAGCAGTTGCTTATAAGAACCTTTCACCGATGTGGATGATGCAACCAAATGAAATGGAAAAGTCACTTGCAACTCTAAAAGCTGCAAAAGAAGCAATTGATAAAGCTACAGTAAAACAAAAAGAAACTGGAGCTTTAAAAAAGCCGAAGGATATAGCTAAATTGAATTATTACCAAGGTATGATTTATTTAGATTATGGAATGATGGGGTCTTTTAATGAAGAAATTTTAAAAGAAGTAACAGCAAATGAAGAGGAATATGATGCTAAATCACTAGGGGCTTTAAAAAAATCTTTAGCTGCTTCTAATTATTATGAAGAAGAAATTTCTCAAAAAATGAATATGCTTAGAGGTTTATCCATTCAAGGAGGGGTAGCTATGTTTGAGGAGAAGAAGTATAAAGAAGCGTTTCAGGCATTTGCTGGGGCAGTAGAAATGTCTGATGTTATAGATTATAAAGATACTTTGGCAATGTTTAATGCTGCGCTTGCAGCAGATAATATAGATGATTATGACAATGCTATTAAGTATTATCATATGGCAGCTGAAAATAATTATACCAATTCTGCATCACCGTATTCAAGCTTATTAAGAGTTGTAAACAAAAAGAATGGTGGTCCTACCGAAGAAACTAAAAAATATTTAGACGAAGCAAAAGCTAAATATCCAAACGATATTGACTTAATCATTGAAGAGTTTAATTATTACAACTCAAAAGGAGATGCTGCTGCTGCTAAAAAATCATTGGATGCTGCGATAGCAAAAGATCCTAATAATCCAATTTTTCATTATAGTATAGGTACTACTTTTGATAAAATGGCGAATCAATTGGCAGATGAAAAAAAGTATAACGAAGCACAAGTTTATATCGAAAAAGCTAAAGAAGCATATAATAAAACGATAGAGTTAAATCCTAAGTTTGCCGATGCTTACTATAATATAGCAGTTCTTTACAACAATGAATCGTATAATATCAATGAACAAATAAAATCTTTGTCTGATGTAGCAAAAGAAGAGTCTGAAGGAGCTAGAGCAAACCAATTACTTAAAGATGCAATACCATTTTTAGTAAAAGCCAATGAATTAGCACCTACAGATGCGCATACATTGAAATTGTTAAAAACGTTATACTTCACATTAGAAATGGAAGAAGAGTATAAGGTGGCAAATGATAAATTAAAAGCTCTAGGGCAATAATCTCCATCCTGTTTTTTTATTGGTTTTACCCCTTGTTTGGGGTTTGCCAAAAGGTATTATCTTCTCGACTTCGCTCGAAGACCTATTCTTTGGTTTTCGAGCGAAGTCGAGTTTTTAGTTTTGTCTAGGTTTGTATTGGTAAAAGCCAATACTCAATCACTCACTCACTACATTGAATGTTCTTGTTATTTCAAACCCCATTTCATCTACTAATGTAAGCGTATGTTTGCCTACGGTAGGCAGTAGTTCTATTTGATGAATGTCTATTGTTTGACCTAAATATTGGTTATCTAAATGCCAATATATAGTAGCTTCGGCATTGATATGGGATGCTTCAAAAACAGTTTTACTCAATGTTCCGTCTAGTTGAGTAGGGATAAAAATATTACTTTGAGGTTTTGGGTAGATAATCGCTAAGGGCACATTGTTATTGTCAAATTCGCAGTCTTTTCTAAATGGAGGCAATGGACGATAGGAAGGGTTTTTGGCTCTGTAGTATTTTTCCATAACCGGAGGCAAAACAAACCAAGCTTTAGAAATCATTTCATTTGCTGAAACACAAGAACTATTGACTTGAAATTTTTCAGTAAGGTCAAAATGAACCGTTTTGTGAAAAGGACAAGATTTTGCTTTTTCGCAACTTATGGGCGAGATTATAGAATCTATCTCAGGGCAATTCATTGATGCTATATATCCTGATTGCTTACAGGTAGCTATTTTTTTCATTTCATCGTAAGGTTTTGAAAACCAATTGGATTCAGGTAGCCTATCAAAAATATCAAAGAGGATAGGGGCGGCAGCTTGAACTCCTACTAAACCAGGTCTTCCCTCGCCATCTGCGTTGCCTACCCAAACGCCTACCACATATTTTGGTGTAACACCAATTGCCCAAGCATCCCTAAAGCCATAAGACGTACCCGTTTTCCACGCTATTTTTTGAGAGGTGTTAAATTGTTGCCATTGTCCATCTTCTTCTGGTCTTGCTACAGCTATCATTGCTTCAAAAGTAGCCCATATAGCTGCGGGTTTGTATGGAGTAGGTCGTTCTCTGTTGCTAGAAATAGCATTTTTATAAATTGAAAATTCTTGAAATTTGTTTGATATCCCTTTTTTATAATTATTTAATGTTTTTGCCATATTGCCATAAATGGAACACAGATCCCAAAGTGATGCTTCTGCTCCTCCTAGTATTAATGATAATCCATAGTCACTGCTGGGGCGGTTGGTTGTAGTCATCCCGATGTCTTTTAATTTTTGATGAAATCGTTGTATGCCATAAGCATTGAGCATTTTTACAATGGGCACATTTAATGATCTGGACAAAGCATTGCTGGCAGGAACAGCTCCGTCATATTTGTTGTTGTAGTTTTTGGGAGCATATCCACTAATGATTACGGGTACATCTTCTATTAGTTGGTTGGGAGTTATCACTCCGTCTTCTATCATAGCGGCATAAAGAAAAGGTTTTAAGATACTCCCTGTGCTTCTTGCTGCTTTGATAACATCTACATGATTGCCATTTTCATTTTTAGGATCGGTTGTGTTTCCGATGTACGCTACCACTTTTCCTGTTTCTATTTCCATTACTAGAGCAGCTGCATTGTGGATTTCATTTTCTTTTAAATGATCATAATGATAGGCTATAATTTTGGATGTTTCGTTTTGAATATAACTAGATAGATTAGAGGCTATCCATTGTCCTTTTTTACCTTTGGAAATAGCCTTGTCTATTACGTGTGGAGCAAGATTAGGAAGAGAAGGAGGAGCGGAAGGAAGAGGTTCTGTTTTGGCTAAGTTCCATTCTGATTTGGTAATGATTTTTATTTCGAATAGTCGATTTAGTAGTCGGTTTCGTTTTTCTAAAAGCAAAATTCTATTTTTGTCAAGATGCAATAGGCTAGGGGCATTGGGTAAAACGGCTAACATACAAGATTCTGCCCAGCTGAGGTTGTCAGCAGACCTACCAAAGTAACGCCATGAAGCTGCATCAATTCCTACCACATTGCCGCCCATAGGAGCGTATGAAGCGTACATAGCTAAAATTTCTTTTTTTGTAAATGTCCATTCCATTCGAGTAGCTTGAAATACTTCTACTATCTTTTCAGAAATACTTCTATCTTTTCCCTTCCTAGATAGACGTACTACTTGCATAGTAATCGTGGATCCTCCGCTTACAACACGACCTGCTGCTATATTTTGTTTGAATGCTCTGCCAAATGCTATAAAACTAATACCCCAATGCGAGTTGAAATTTCGATCTTCGAATTGAAGAATAGCTTGTTCAAATTTATAGGGAACATCTTTTCTCGGAGGAAAACGCCATTGTCCATCATCTGCAATTCGCGCGTTTAATATATTTCCGTCAGTATCTGTTAGAATTGTAGAAGTGGGAACATCAAAGAATTTTTTGGGTGTGCATTTGAGCCATATTATAAAAACAATCAGAAATAATCCTAAGAAATAGTATTTTTTCTTCCAAATCCAAATTTTTATTTTTTTGATTATATTTTTTATTGCACTCCAAAACTTCATACCTCAAAGGTATTTTATTTAAGTTCTATTATCTCTTTTTTTTACTATACTCAATCAAATAGCTTTTATTCGTTTGTACTTATTTTTTATTTGAAAAAAGTTGTTAGCCTTACGTAAACTAATTTTATATCCAGCAATGGTACAAACGCCTAATTGAGTATGGGTCTTGATTTTCTTTGCTGGCAAAGTGTTGTCAAAAAGTTATAAAAAAAAAACTCATATAACATAAGTTTCTAAGGTTAATTGAAGTCGGGATGTTGAGATTTGAACTATCGACCTTATCGTCAGAACGGGAGGCAATAGTAGTGCAAAGATTACATCATAAAAAAACCTCATAAACCAATACGTTTATGAGGTTAATTTAAGTCGGGGTGGCCAGATTCGAACTGACGACCTCCTGCTCCCAAAGCAGGCGCGATACCGGGCTACGCTACACCCCGATTCGGTATCTATTAGTGTTAACTAATTTTGCGTGTGCAAAGAAAACCTTTTTTTTCAATATACAAGCAAAAAATTAATTAAACTTTGCGGAGAGACAGGGATTCGAACCCTGGGTACCCTTTTGGGGTACGCTTATTTAGCAAACAAGTCCTTTCGGCCACTCAGGCACCTCTCCAATATTAATTAAATTAAAGATCGTTTTCTTTAATTGGATAGCAAAAGTAAGACATCTTTTGAATTTACAAAGCTCTTTTTAAGTTTTTTTTTCGATTAATTAATATCCGCCATTTCGTTTTCTCATAAACCACTCAATAGCAAGTAGTAATATTAAAATGCCAAAGATCCATTTCCATTTTATAATGTCAGATTGCTCTTCTTGAACATAAGATATCGAAGCGATATTACCACTTTTATTAATAGCGTCAAACAAGTCTTCTAATTCAGATGGGTAAAACATTTTTCCAGTATTTTCATTAGCAATGTTATATAATAAATTGTGATTTGCTACCACATTGGTAAATTCTATTTTTAAAGCTCTGATAACAAACTCGCCATTGATAGCGTATGCTTGACCGTCAAAAGAGGTTATTGCTTTGTAGTAGTAGTTACCCGGTGGCAATTTGCCTGCATCTAAACGGTAACTATCGCCTGTTTGTGAGAATGATTTTTGTGGATATTCATCTCCATTTTCATCAGTTATGGTTAATAGTACATCTGAATCATTGACCAATTCCAAAATCTCATTGTATAATTCTGCTTGAAATATGACCGATTCATTTTCTAAAAATTCACCTTTATTGCTTACTCTAAATTTGTTTTTGTCTTCTTTCAAAGCTAGGTATTGAACCCATTTAGAAATTAATTCATTAAATGTATTATCTGAGTTGTTTTTAACATAATCTTGAAATTTCCATCGCCAAATGCCTTCTCCTATAATAAAACCGATTTTCTGCCCATTTTTCTCATTAAATCCAATCAATGGATAGTCGGTGGATGCTGAACCTATCTTTTGGTAGAGTAGTGGTAAGAAGCTATTGGATGTTTGGTAGGAACTTGCAAAAGGAATTTGTAAGGGCGGTAAATCTGTAAATAAAGCCTTCATGTTATCTGTTACTATAAAAGGATTAAAAGTTGTATTCAGACTTGGTTTTGCATCTGTTGTACCTCTTGGGGTAACTATGTTTAACCCTGTTTTTAAAGCATTGAAGGCTGCATAATTGGTAGAGCTTCCCAATACAAAAAGCATGGGTATTTTTGCTGAAGTAGCAGCTTTAACCCATTTTAAATCATTATTATTTATAGAAGGTAATTGATGAAAAATAACTAAGTTATATTCTTTTATTAAGCCCTTGAAGTCTTTTGCTGCTGATACCATAACTTGATTATTAATATTATGCGTAATAGCAGAACGTAAGGCAGCTATGTCTGGGTGTGGAGCGGCAGAAAGGATTAATATTTCTTGTTTGTTGTCTAAGATTTCTATAAAAATATCTTGATGATTATTTTCAAATGTCAATTCGCCTTCAAGTTCTTGAATGGCTATACTGTAGCGCTGTTTTCCAGCGTTTTTGGCTTCAATTTTAAATGGAATCGTTATAATTTCAGAATCTGAATTAAAGTTTAGTGTTTTGGTTTTAATTATCTTTTTACCTTTTAGAATATTTACAACTGCATTTTTCCCATTGTAATAATTGGCTTTAACAATGACTTCAATAGGGAAATCATTGCCTAGGTAGGCAAGTTTATTATGTGCAATATCGTCTATCAAAAGATCCTTTCTCACTGTTGTGTCTCCTAGTGCAATAGTGTACACAGAGGTGTTTTTGAGGGTTTTTGTAGCATAAAGAGGATGTTGCCCTTTATTGTATATGCCATCACTTGCTATTACTACCGCTCCTAGATTTCTACCATAATAGGTAGCGTAAATATCATCTAATAATTGAGTGTAATCAGTTTGTTTTTGATTAAACGAATAGTTAATTGTATCGGAAATTTGTGATCCAAAACTATACGTTTTTACTTCATATTTTTTAGAAAGTTTTGAAATTAAATTATCGAGTAAATTCGGGTATTCATTCTTATAAAATGAAGAATCTTTGTTTATTAATATACTTTGAGAATTATCTTGCGCTATTACAATTATAGGTTTATCTATGGTTTGTGTTTGCGTTTTAATTAAAGGTTTTAAAAGCAGAAATGCAGCTAATGTAAGTACTCCAAACCTCAGAACAGACATCATTAAAACAACCCATTTTGGGGATTCGCTGAATACTCGATCTTTCCAATAAAGAAGTGCACTAAATAGTATCCCTAATAAGAGACATAAAATGAAATACCAAGAAGGGTAACTTAGACTGATGTCAAACATGTATATTAAAATTAAGAAAAATTTAGGTCATCATACCTCCGCAAACACTCAACACTTGACCGTTTACATACGCTCCCATATCAGATGCTAAAAATAAACAAACATTGGCTATGTCTTCAGGTGTTCCTGCTCTTTTAAGAGGGATGTTTTTAACCCATTCTTCTACTACTTTTTGGTCAAGTTTTTCAGTCATTTCAGTCGCAATAAATCCAGGAGCAATAGCATTGCTTCTAATGTTTCTTGAGCCAATTTCTTGAGCTATAGATTTGGTAAATCCTATAATACCTGCTTTTGAAGCAGAATAGTTGGCCTGACCTCCATTCCCTTGTACTCCAACAACAGAACTCATATTGATAAATACACCGCTTTTATTTTTCATAAAAGTCCTAAGAACTGCTTTGGTCATATTAAACACCGATTTGAGGTTGATGTTAATGACATCGTCCCAATTGTCTTCACTCATGCGCATCAATAATCCATCTTTAGTAATACCGGCATTGTTAACCACTATATCTATATTTCCAAAATCTTCTAAAACCGTAGCTACTAATTTTTCAGTTGACTTTAAATCTCCTGCGTTAGATTGGTATCCTTTAACCGTAACACCATATTTAGTAGCTAATTCTGCTGCTAATACTTTAGCTTTTTCCTCGCTAGATACAAATGTAAATGCAACATTTGCACCTTGCTCGGCAAATTTTTCAGCAATCCCTTTTCCTATTCCTCTTGTAGCTCCTGTGATGATGGCTACTTTATCTTGTAATAATTTCATCAAATTTGAATATTAGTTTTAACTTTAAAAGTTTATATTTGTTACCAAAGATATAAAGATATATGAAGAAATTAGTTTTTGCGCTTATAGTATTTTTAAATACCGTTCAAATCTCGGCTCAATCATGGGTGGATCTCGGCTTGAAAGGTCAATGGGGACCTACTTTTTTATACAACCAAAGTATTTTTGATGATGGGCATTATAATAACAAGTTAACTACCAAAGGAGGATTTGGATTCAAAGTAGGGTATAATTTCAATGATAAGCATGAGCTTACTTTTGACTTTATGATAAATAGTTTTCAGCAAGATTTTGATTATAATTTTACTGATACTTTAGACGACTCCTTTCATTCTCATATTTCAAGTATTGGATACAAAAGCTTAGATTATATCTTGATGTATAGAAACAATTCAAATGGAAGTTACTTTGAAATTGGACCTGTTATTTCTACTATTCGTTCTGTTAATCGAACAGATGATTTTCTTAGTAGTACTACAGATTCTAATTTTGATTTAGATAAGGTCAATACATTACAGACGGGTATTGTTTTTGGTTTTGGGAGTTATTTTGTAGGTACAGATAATTTTGGAGTAACTGGTGGTTTTAGAATTTCGTATATGTTTAGCGATTTGATTAGTACAAACGGATATAACGCTAATTATCCTAAGGGTAATTTGATGTCTACAGGACAAACATCTGCTTCTCATCCGCTTATGGTACAACTGGTTTTTGAGGCCAATTTGGATTTTGCTTATTTGGCACATGCTAAATGTGGGCGTACCAAAATGATATTCTTTTAATGTTTACTACCGCTTCTTATGGATCTTATACGTGTAGAACGTGAGCTTAAAAAGCGACTAGCTGTTCACTATAAATGGGGTAGAAGTCAGTCAAACGATTGGGATGCTAAAACAAATTTTATTTATAAAACCTATAGTTTTAAAAAATTAGAAGAAAGAACCTATAAATTAAATGAAGAATTAAGGAACTATGCTTTAAATAGATGGTACAACTTCTGGAGTGCTATGGCTGTGGAAGAATTATTTTGTGCATCTGATAGGGTTTTACCGAATAGGAACAAATTTGATAAGTTGGTTGATTTTTCTTTGTCAAATATCCCTTTTGACCATAAGACAACTGTTTTTCCAAAGGGATTTAACCATTCAATTTCTTATGCTTGCAAGCACAAAGAAGAACTTATAAAATGGCTATACGATAATCAAAGTCAGGAAGGCAGGAGACATCATAAAAATAGGCTATTTATAGTGTTGTTTGATTCTAAGAAGGGAAAGCATTGGAAATTAAAATCAGAAATAGAGTTATTCAAAAAACATATAAATTCGTATATCAATACTTTTGAAAAGGAGCAACTTATTCGTTTGTCTTACGACCGGGAAGATGTTTTGTCTGATATTATTTGGATTAAAAGTCCAATGTGATTTGAAATTTAGCTGATACAGGCACTAATTCTGTGTCTGAGCCCTTTGCAGCTTTTCCTTCAAACCAACCTGTATAGGTTTTTCCTTTTACCTGTGTGATTTCTATTTTTCCAGATTTCAAATGATATACTTCTGATGGCGAAAGTGAAACACTTGCAGTAATAAGAGCATCTAACTCGCCTGTTAAAGTATATACTTTTACGGCATCTTTTTCTACCATTATCGAGAGAGAGATCCCTGTACCTTCAGTAGCGGTGAGAATTACTCTTTTACCAGCTGGAAGGCTCGCTACAATTTCTTGGTTAATATTTACATTGACATTTTTGTCTCCAACTCTGAACGAGGCATATTCTTTTTGTCCAAAAGATAATAAAGAGATAAGACAAATTACTGTAGTTAATATTGAGTTTTTCATAATTTATTATTATTATAATTTGACTCAAAGATAGTAAATTTTATGAGTTTTTATAAATGTAGCCCACATTCTGTTTTGGGAGCGTTATTCCATCTTCCATCTCTTCCCTTTCCTGGTTGTGTGCACTGTGCACAACCTATAGAGAAGTATCCTTTTGCTTGCAAGGGATGAAAGGGTAGAAGGTGTTTTTTAATATACGCTTCTCGTTCTTCTTTTTTTACATCTAACAATGGATAGAATTTTATTATTCCATTTCGTTCTTCGAAAATATCTAATGTAGCTCGATGGTCACTTTGCCATTCCATAAGACCAGAAATCCATACTTTATGTTGTTTTTTTGTTGCATTTAATGGTTCTACTTTGTTTATAGAGCAACATAAATCAGGGTCGGTTTCCCAGGTTTTATCTTTGGTGGAAAATTCATGTTTCCAATCCTCTGCAGTTACATTTACTACATTTAGGTTGTAGATGGCAGTAAGATAGTTTTTGTACAAAATGGTTTCTTTGAAATGATATCCTGTATCTATAAAATGAATGGTTTGCGAAGGTCGTATGCTAGAGAACAAATGCAAAAGGTAGGCAGAAGTGGTAGCAAACGAAGAAGTAAGCATAATATCTGATTCATCAAAATCTTTGTAAAGTTGCTCAATCCGTTCAGAAATACTTAATTTTCTATAAGTATTATTTAAATCAATTATTTTGGTTTTCATATTTTAATTTTATCTCTACAATAATACCAATGTCTTTTTAAGATGCAAAAGCAAGTATCGAATATTGTTAAAATCATGATGAAAGTCATTTGATGTGAGGTAGATTGAGTAAATACTTGTGAAATTTAAAGTTCGTTGAAATGAGAATAATAAATCTTCAGCTGAACGGGAATTATTTGGCTAAAGAGGAGTTGCTTAAAGTCCAGATTAATGCTTTTTCTTTCGTTGCTCTAAAAATTGTATGATGCATTTCTTTTGGCTCATCTGAATACTTCCAATTGAGGATGTCTGGAGCTTTGTCTTTTAAAATTTTATTTAATTGTTTTGTATATTCAGAAATATCTTCCACACTCGAACCTGCAAACCAAAGTTTAATTTCTTTTGGTGGAAATTTTTCAAAAAGTTCATTTGCATTTTGTACTAAATAATGATCATTCCACCATAAAGAAGGATCAAATGCTATATAATAATCAAATGATTCTGGGCGTAGCAAAAGAGTTTCCATTACAAATAATCCAGATAGGGATTCTCCTATAATTCCTTTCTTATTTGAAGTTCTATACTTGTTATTGATTTGAGGGATTAATTCTTCAAGAATAAATGCTCTAAAGTTTTTTGCTCCGTCTGTTTGTGGACAATATTGAGCGTCATATTCTGATTCTGAAAAACCGG
>CAMZLL010000061.1 GCA_947311505.1 uncultured Cryomorphaceae bacterium | reverse complement strand
TTTTTTGCGTGAGGGATAGGAACGGCATCCTCCCAAGGCTTTTTGGAGCTTTGGGAGATATAGTGGATAGCCCGACCTGTAGGGACACGCCCAAATTTTGACAATTTAAAAACCACCACAAAAGGAACTATACAGTAACCTCGGCATTGAAATAATCTATAATTGCTTCTTTTATCAACTCTTCTTGCTCGGTGTCTGATATTTGGGGTAATTTTTCGGTGTTTTCAAAATGCGGCCAACCATCATCGTCTTTTCCGATAAATTCATAATATCCATAAGGTTCGAGCAGGGTGCAGATAGCGATATGCATAACTTCTATTTTCTCATCTTTTTTGAGCTGTATATATCCTTTGTTCAACTCTTGCAAACCAATAATATATATAATGGTCTGCAAGTCTAATGTTTCGCCAAAATGTTTAGAGGCAACCGTAACTGTTTCTCGCCACTTTTTTTCTAATTCAAAATTCATAGGCACAAAGATAGGGAAAGCAAAAGTTCTAAAAAGGCTTTATTGAACAACAATTTTACCTTTTGCAAAATGCTGCCCTCCTTCAGAGTATAAATAATAGAAGTAAACACCTTTATTTACATTTTTTAAATCTATTTGCACTCGTGAAGAAACAACAGATTCTACTTGAATAACCTTACCTGCAATATCAAAAATCATCAATTCTAAATTGGTATTTATAGCTTCTGAAATCGACAATGTAAATCGACCTTTTGTAGGATTAGGATATATTTTATGAATCAATTGCTCTTGCTCTTTGATACCTATATTTGTATAAAGTTCAAAACCGTAGTATGGGTTACCGTTGTTTCTAATAGTATCTAAATTAAGTGTGTAGTTTTGATATTGTCGTTTAGCGTTCAACGAATACTTTAGTTCATTAGCTAAAAATGGTGTACCCGCCCTGTGTATTGGATAGTGTATCCAAGAACAAGACGCCCACAGCCGTCTGAGCACAAATTGACTTTGTACATTTGACAACTTACTATACATCCAATCTGCTTCATCATAATAAGGCTGATGCTTAAGATATTGTGGATTTGATGTGAGTAACCCATTTCGGGCACTTCTAAAAATAAAAACCATATGCTTGCCTCCAAAATATGAGGTAACCCCACCAACATCATACATTCTTGAAGATGGATTAAACTTCATATCCGCTCCGTTATCATTTGGTAAGTCAGACGATTCTCCAAATGCAATATTCATACGTTCGCCTGTTTCTAAATCTATTGCATAGCCTGGAAACCAACTTCTACCAGTACCCGTACCGTCTGGTTGTCCGTTCTTATCTAAAGAAGCTCCGCTACGAAGATGTAAATGTTCATCACCATATTGTGATAATGCGGAGTTGGGACACATTTCTAAAACCACACAGCGGGTCCATTTTGTTTGGTCGGGTGTATATATCAATTGAATACTTGGTGTATGATTCACTTTATTGCCGGGCGTATTTTGCGAATTACCAACAAAACTTGATAAAACCTGTCCCACTCCTTCTCTAACTTGCAAAAACGGAGCAAAAGACCCCCCAAATAAATGCTCAGTATATTCATTGGGATCAGAAGTATTATCATCATAATAAGAAAGAGGGGAATTAATAGCAGACCAATTCACTCCGCTTTTCTGCCAGTTCTTTTCATTTGGGAGATCTTCATTTTCTATTCCTTCGAGCCAATTGTGAAATGGCGCAGGAATATCCAACCTTGAATTAACCTCATCAAAAATAGGATTATTGTAATCATACTCTTTATACTTAACGGTAACCGCCACTCCCCATTGTGGTATGACTTGCCTATTGTTCGTGGAAATATCAGACACGGAATAAACCGTATCAGTAGTGCCCACTGCATACATTTTCCAGTTGGAATTGCTCTGCACACCATCAAATTTTAATTCATAATTGCCAGGAGTAACATTAGATACGTCTATAATTTCCACTTTTATCGGTGCGTAATCACCTTCGTACATGGTTGGATACACCCTACCTGAATCCGCATTGAACATCGTCAATAATTCGCTGTATTTTATACGAAGTTCATTTCCTCCATTACCAATTCCTTCTAATCTTGAAATATCTACCGTAGGTAAATGTAATAGATCTTCGGATACGTGAATTGTTTTACAAAAAGTAGCGGAATGACACACATTGTCAACGGATAAGCAAACCTGAAAATCACCAGCTGAAGTATAGATATGCGTTGGATATACATCTGTGGAAGTAGTTCCATCGCCAAAACTCCAAAAATGATTAGTCAAACCTGATTGCAGGTCAACAAAACGATAAATACTATCGTTTTGCTCTGTAAAAGAAAAATCTTCAACTATAGGTTGACAACCCAAATCAAAACAATTATCTACAATACTCTGAATGGTATCGTCAGTAAATTTTAATTTTAACATAGATGCAAAAGGAGTGATCGTATCTTCAGAGATGGCAGCAGGTATCGCTAGAATAAACTCTTTGACAGCTGCATTGTTCATTTCAAATCCCGACAAGTTATTAACCATACTGTAATCCTTAGCCTGGGTAACTTTATCGTCCTTATGAGGATTGATACCAGCCGTGCAATACCAATAAAGAGTGTCACTCAAACTGGGGCACATAAAAGTAGTCGAAACCATACTATTGTTAACAGTATCATTGATTACATAAGAATTGCCATTTGGGCTCAATCCTTGTGCTATTTGATACCTAATTGCAACATTCCCACCGGGGCTTCCTTGTATATTTACGGGAGCTAAATCAGGACGGAGACTATATAAAAAAGACGTAGCAGCCGTGCGCTCGTCAATTTCATCAATTATCCCATTTCTGTTATTATCTACACCATCCCCTACAATTGCTTTAGGACCTTTTACAAAATCAAACCCAATTGCAGGAGGATAGTAACCTATCGCATTCGCCCAACCAAAGTCATATATAGATCCATTGTACGTAATTCCCATTCCTCGCATCACATCAGACTCAACAACGTCATTGTCTGCAAATCCGATATCTGCATCCGTAAAAAAAGTAATGTAAAATTCGCTATAATCTCTTCCAGATTTATTTCGCATCTCACAATTGATAAACGAAGTGTTCATCAAAGACTCTCCGCCAATAAAAGCAAACTGCTGAAAAAGCAGCTCGACTCCTACATTTTCCCCTCCAAAACTTGCAGGTCCATCATTCACAATCCAAAGTAAAACCTGATCTCCATAGAGTTTAGAAGAATCGCAATGTATAGTCCCATCTATATTAAACTCAGGATAATCCCCATTTGAAGGTACATACACCCCATCGTTATCTACATCTCTATACGGGAATAAATCTTCGGTTTGGTTAGCGTTTTGAGCGAGGTATTCTAAAATGGAACTCGGGATGGAATAATTTGCGTTACCCTGATTCTGAATAAATTGCTCCACTTCCCAGCGATTCAATTTCCATACTTTATCGTAATTTAATTGTTCGTTCGATCCAAAGACAGACAATGGGCCTGGGTAAAAATGATTCTTTATGTAACTAGATGTGGAAGAATAAACCGTATTGGAGACACTAGAAACGCCACAAACTGTAAAATAATTGGCATATATCATTTGTTTATCTGTGCCATTATGAAATATAGAGTATCCTTTATTATCATAATCGCTCCAGGCAATATTACTAGAACTACATCTCACCTTTAAATGATTAACATCTAGCACCGCAGAATGAGAACCATTTAAATTGGTTTGTGTAAAAAAAGGAGATACAAAAAGAAAAAAGCAAATAAAAGGTAAGATTGTTTTCATAGTAGTATTTTTTTAATCACCCTAAGATAGGGCGAACAGTTAAAAACTACGCTCTCATAATTAAGTAACGGCAACCATTTTCTATTTATCGGTAATTGTTTATCTTGTTTTAATCATTTTTTGGGTTAAATTTGCATTTCAAAATAAAACAATAATGGAATATCAAAATATATTAATAGAACAAAAAGAAACGGTTCAATACATAACCATAAACAGACCTAAGCAACTAAATGCGCTTAATAAGCAAACTATTGAAGAGTTGAATATTGCCTTTACAGAAGCTGAAGAAGATAGCAACACTCGAGTTATCATCCTTACTGGGGCAGAAGACAAGGCTTTTGTAGCGGGGGCAGACATTAAGGAGTTTGCCAACTTCTCTATTGAAGAGGGGAAATTACTATCGGCAGAAGGACATACAAAACTGTTTAATTTCATAGAAAACTTAAGCACTCCTGTAATAGCAGCTGTAAATGGATTCGCTCTTGGAGGCGGATTAGAATTGGCTATGGCTTGCCACCTTAGAGTAGCAAGTAACAATGCTAAATTAGGATTACCAGAGGTTTCGCTTGGAGTGATACCCGGATATGGAGGCACGCAGAGACTTGCTCAATTGGTAGGCAAAGGAAAAGCCAACGAAATGATTATGACTGCCGGAATGATTAGTGCTGAAGAAGGGCAATCTTGGGGATTGATCAATACAGTAACCACTCCAGAAGAACTAATGCCTGCCTGTGAAAAAATAGCAAAAAAAATATCTCGTAATTCTCCTAAAGCTATTTCAAGTGCTATAGCGGCAGTAAATGCTCAATACAAAGAAGGTGTTGATGGATATTTAGCTGAAATCACTGAATTTGGAAAATGTTTTGGTACTTCTGATTTCAAGGAAGGAACTTCTGCTTTTATGGAAAAAAGAAAAGCAGTTTTTACAGGCGAATAATGAACTGTGTAGAAATAAGAGGTATAAGATGCTATGCACATCATGGTTGCATGGATGAAGAGACTACTATAGGTGGTTACTTTGAAGTGGATGTACTATTGTATTGTGACTTTAAACCATCCGCTCTAAATGACGACCTTGCGAAGACCATAAATTATGTAACCGTAAATGAAATTGTTGAAGAGGAAATGGCAAGACCATATAAACTGATAGAAACGGCTGGCTACAGGATATTAGAACGATGTCAATCATCCTTTTCTATTCTTACCAAAACCCGAATAGAGATTAGAAAAATCAACCCGCCTATAGATGGTGATGTTAATTATGTAGCGGTAGTCATAGAAGAATAAAATATAAACTTCACTTTTTCTTACTTTTCATTAGGTGTGTAAAGTTATTTTTATAAATTTGCACCCTTATGATGGTCTCTTGGCCGAGTGGCTTAGGCACTGGTCTGCAAAACCAGTTACAGCGGTTCGAATCCGCTAGAGACCTCTATAACCAAAAGCTCACTTTTTTAAGTGAGCTTTTTTTATATAAATATTTCCTAAAAAAGAAAGGAGTATTACTTCTAATACCCCCTTTCTTTTTTCTTAAGTCTGTTTATTTTTTCTTCTTTTCCACAGGCTGCAACACATCATATCCGATATCCTTACGGAAATATTTTCCTTCAAAATCTATTTTCTCAATCTGATCGTAAGAAGATTTAAGTGCTTTCTCTAAATTTCTTCCGTAGGAAGTAACTGCTAATACTCTTCCTCCGTTGGTTTCTATACCGGCTTCTGTTTCTTTTGTCCCTGCATGAAAAATAATACTATCCTCTACCTTTTCTAATCCTGAAATTTTCTTTCCTTTCTCGTACGACTCTGGGTAACCTCCCGAAACCATCATTATAGTAGCTGCACTTCTTGGATCAATTTCCACATGACGTTCACTTAGTGTTCCTGTAGCCATTCCATCAAACAACTCCAAAAGATCAGATTTTATTCTAGGCATCACTACCTCGGTTTCGGGATCTCCCATTCTGCAATTGTACTCTATCACGTATGGATCGTTTTTTACGTTGATAATTCCAAAGAATATAAATCCCGTATAATGAATACCTTCTTTTCGAAGTCCCTTTATAGTAGGTATGATAACTTGATTATCTACTTTATCTATAAACTCTCTATTGGCAAACGACACTGGCGATACCGCTCCCATTCCTCCAGTATTCAACCCCACATCACCAGCTCCAATCCGTTTATAATCTTTTGCTTCAGGTAAGATTTTATATGCTGTGCCATCGGTGATTACGAATACACTAACTTCTTTGCCATCTAAAAACTGCTCAATGACTACTGTTTTACCTGCTTTACCAAACTTAGATCCAATCAACATAGATTTCAATTCTTTTTTAGCAGCATCAAGATCATTCAAAATTACCACTCCTTTTCCTGCAGCAAGCCCATCTACTTTTAGCACGTATGGAGGTTTCATCATTTCTAAATAACCATAACCATCTTTGATGTTAGCTTTTGTAAACGAACTATATTTAGCAGTAGGAATATTATGTCGTTTCATAAACTTCTTAGAAAAATCTTTACTTCCTTCCAACTGAGCAGCTTCTTTGTGAGGACCTATAACGGTAACACCCTTTAAATCTTCTCTAGAATCAAAATAATCATGAATACCATTTACCAAAGGACCTTCCGGACCAACAACTAAAATATCTATTTTTTTATCAATCGAAAATTCTGCTATCTGCGAGAAATTATTAATATCCAAATCTACATTTTCTCCAACCTCTTTGCTACCAGCATTTCCAGGTGCAATATACAAATCGCCTAATTGAGAACTTTTAGACACTTTCCAGGCCATTGCGTGTTCTCTTCCTCCAGATCCTAATATTAAAACATTCATTTTTTCTAAAATTTAATTATATCTACAAAGATGGTAAGTTTTTAAAGGCTTTCTACTTTTTATTATCAACAGAAGGAAGTATTAATAAACAAAAAACGACATCTGTTCATCATGATAAATAACCTTAAATACTAAAAACTAACAAGACACACTAAAGATGTTTACTTTAGTAGCTTGTTAGCGGTAATTCCGAAAAAAAACGAAAAACGTGGAATAAAAATTGTAACTTTAAACATTGAAAAACAAGAATTTTGAAAAATTTAACTTTATCTTTAATTTTAGTAAATATTATCTCATTTATGGGGTATTCTCAGAAAACAGAACAGCCTTCAATTATTTTTGAAGGAGTGGTAATATCAGCTACTCAATTTTTTATTGATAGTACTGGAAAAGCAAATATAAATGTAGCAGATGAATATGATTTCCCAAGACATACAACAAACATATCTTATTTAGTAAAAGTTTCAAAAGTTCTAAAAGGGCAAGAATACCTTGACACTGGCTTTGTAGAAATAATAACCAAAAGAAATGTGAATAAATTTCCAGACGGTTACGAAAACTACATCCCCAAATTATACCCTGGAATTTTCTTTACCGAACCAAACACAGTGCCTGCTACGCTTGAAAGAAAAACGAATAACAATATAGTTGTTGTATGTCTTGGGAAATCATATTCATCTGCTACATTTATATTTGC
>CAMZLL010000060.1 GCA_947311505.1 uncultured Cryomorphaceae bacterium | reverse complement strand
TATAGGAATATTGTGGCGTTTTGGAGAAGTACATCTTCTTGCAAAAGCAAGAGTCTTGGTAAAATTCATCTAATCGCTCTACGCCATCTACTGTTACACTTGTAATCTCATACACATACCCAGGCAATGCATCCGCTACTTTTTTGTTTAGCTTTTTGCAACCAGAGAAAAGGAGGAGTGTGCTTATTATTAGTATTATTATTGCTTTCATTTTGTTTTTGTTTTTGAAATGTTTAAATCGTAACTTTCGTATTTAAGCTCATTCTTCTACTCAGAATTAAAAACCTTTCAATACGACAGTTATTTTTCTTTTAACTGTGTTTCTAAAGCTTCGTACTTTTTTTGGAGTGCGATTAAGTGCAGTGTCAATTCCTCTACTTTTTCCACAAGAGTGATTTCAAGCTCACCAACTGCAAATCCTTTTTCAGCTACTTCTTCAGCAGATGGCATGTTGGGTAACCTACCATTAATAGCGATATAGGTAAACTTTCACCTTGATTCTCACCAATATACACATAATCATTAATAAAAATAATAGTTGCTTCATAATTATTGTATTTTTTTATAGTAACGTTTTTCTAAAAGTGTGTCAGAATTAAATCCGCTAAAATCTAGTATATATATTCTTGATTCAAGAGTATTATCTTCTTCATTTACTTTAAAGCTAATTTGCCATAAGTATCTCCTACTATTATATGACTCTGCTCCTTTATTCCCTATGAATAAACCAATATCCTTCCATTTTCCTGCAAAATTTGCTCTTGGATTCTTTTTTTCTTTTTTAACCCAATCATGAATCCCCCAAGGTGCTTTGTATTTTTCATAATACGTTTTACGACAACCACATATATCCGCATCAAAAGTACTAGGGTCATTGTCATATTTGTTAAACGTAAATTTGGTGCAAATAACAGAACCTGCTAATACTTGTGCTGTGATATCATTACCATCATCATCTTCTGCTTTGTAAAACTCCCAAGTGGTGTCAGCAATGCATTGGTTTGTGATTGAGAATAAAAAACGGAATTAAAGACAAAAGAGCAAATAATCACCCCCCCAGTTTTATTAATTGAGAATTCATAGTATATAGTTTTAAAATAAGACCTCTAAACTAATAAAAAAAATAGAAACAGCCAATTGTTTTTATTAATTACTTTGCAAAAGTACATATTCTTCATTTAATTAAACTGCGTATTTATACGCATTTTTAGACTACGTATTTCACAATAGTAATCCAACCAATAACTCAATTTCACTCACTTTATTGTACTTTTGCAATTCAAGCAACAAACCATATATGCCAAACCAGGATCAAAATTCGTTATTCAAAAAACTTGAAGTAAAAGCTTCAGATAATAAGATACCTTCTAAATTTACCTTTCCTTTTTCATACACTCCACATACGTTATGCAAAATTGCATCTGAAGAACTTCAAACCTATATTGAAGAACAAAAACACTGGGTGCACGATTTTGGATTGGATACAGGTTCATCTGGAGCTGGAAAAATGTTTGGCGTGCTAGTAGTTAAAAACGAAGCTAACGAACTAGGCTATATTTCAGCTTTTTCAGGAGAAATAGCAAATCAACATAATTTAGAAGGCTTTGTGCCTCCTATATTTGACATTACAAACAAAGGTGTTTCATATACAAAAGGAATGCTAGAAGCTGCTAAATGGAACGAAGAAATAAAAGAACTTAAGAACAGCAACAAATACAAACAATTATCTGAAGCTCTAAAGGCTGAACAAATAAAAACAAAACAAGATCTTGCTAATTTTCGACAAGAAATGGACAAAAATAAAGCGGAACGAAAAGACAACCTTAGATTTGAAAGACTGACGCTTTCTTCGGGAGATTATGATAAGCTATGTGTAAAATACAGCGAAGAGAACGAACTTAAAAGGCTTGAATACGAACAACTAACTGAATATCTCAGTGAAAAAGTATTCGTCTTAAAAGATGAAATAGCCTCCATAGAATACCGTATAGAGAGCTTAACAGGATTGAGAGATAGTCTAAATAAAAAGATACACGAAGACCTTTATAAGCAATATAACTTTATTAATAAAGCTGGAAAGCAAAAAAACATATTAGACTTGTTTGAAACAACAAAAACATCAACGCCTCCCGAGGGAGCAGGCGACTGTACAAGTCCAAAACTGTTGCAATACGCTTTTCAAAACAAATTAACTCCTATTGCAATGGCTCAGTTTTGGTGGGGAGCTTCGCCTGAATCAACGATTAGGCAACATAAAGAATACTACCCCGCTTGTATGGGTAAATGCCAACCTATACTTACGCATATGCTTGAAGGAATGGAGGTAGATGAAAATCCTTATCACAAAAATAGAGGTGCAGATCAAAAAATAGAAATCATATATGAAGATGCTGCAATACTTGTTCTCAACAAACCTGTAAACATGCTTTCTGTTCCTGGAAGAGCGGTAAAAGACTCTGTTCTTTCGAGAATGAAAGATAAATATCCACAAGCATCAGGACCTATGATTGTGCATAGATTGGATCAATCTACCTCGGGGATTATGCTTATTGCTAAAACTAAAAAAGCTCACAAACGTTTGCAAAAACAATTTATAGAACGAACCGTAAAGAAAAGCTATGTTGCTATTTTAGATGGCAAACTTAATCAGAACAATACAGAAGGGCAAATCGATCTTCCTCTATGCTTAGACTATATTAATCGTCCTTGTCAACAAGTAAATTTTGAAACTGGCAAGCCAGCTCAAACAAAATGGAGTATCGTGGAGCAGTCCAACGGCAAAACTCGTATTCTTTTCTCTCCAATTACAGGTCGAACTCATCAGCTGAGAGTTCATGCCGCTCACAAACAAGGACTAAATACCTCCATAATGGGCGATGACCTATATGGGAAAAAAGCAAATAGACTTTATTTGCATGCAGCTACCATAACATTCATACACCCGACAACCAAAAAGGAAATGAGTTTTAATAGTGAGCCTGATTTTTAAATCGTATAATTATACCAAAATAACATTGAAATACACCTAAAGACGGTTACTCAATTAATTTGACATTGAACAAAAAATGCCAGTATCAAAGATGCTGGCATTTACTATTATTAAACTAAAAATAAAGTTTTATTCACTACCTAAGACAGCAGCTTTCATATATTCCCTATTGAACCTAGCAATGTTGTCTAATGAAATTCCTTTTGGACATTCTACCTCGCATGCTCCAGTGTTGGTACAGTTACCAAATCCTTCTACATCCATTTGGTGAAGCATATTTTTAACACGTTCTTGTGCTTCTACTTTTCCTTGTGGCAATAAAGAGAACTGTGCTACTTTAGCAGACACAAATAACATTGCAGAAGCGTTTTTGCAAGTAGCTACGCAACCTCCACAACCGATACAAGTAGCGGCATCAAATGCGTTGTCTGCATCTTCTTTTCTAATAGGAAGAGCATTAGCATCTTGAGTATTTCCAGAAGTATTTACACTTACGAAACCTCCTTTTTGCATGATTCTATCAAAAGAATCTCTATCTACAATTAAATCTTTAATAACAGGAAATGCTGTTGCTCTGAATGGCTCGATAGTAATGGTCTCACCGTCTTTGAACATACGCATATGCAATTGACAAGTCGTCACTGCTCTATCAGGTCCATGAGCCTCTCCGTTGATATACAAAGAACACATTCCACAGATGCCTTCTCTACAATCGTGATCAAATGCTACCGGTTCTTCACCTTTAGCTACGAGTTCTTCGTTTAATACATCTAACATCTCCAAAAAAGAAGAATCCGTAGATACATTTTTAAGTGGATAATCAACCATTTTCCCAGCATCTTGTGCGTTCTTCTGACGCCAGATTTTAAGGGTTACGTTTATAAATTTTTCTGCCATTGCGTTTGTGTTAATGTTTGCAAATGTTCTTATTTATAAGAACGTTGTTTTAATTCAATAAATTCAAACTTCAAATCTTCTTTGTGAAGTATTGCTTCTCCTGGAGTATTATTCCATTCCCAAGCTGCTACATATTTAAAGTTTTCATCATCTCTTTTTGCTTCACCTTTTTGTTCTCCATCAAGCTCTACGGACTCTTCTCTAAAATGTCCTCCACAAGATTCGTTTCTGTGTAATGCGTCTTTGGCAAATAACTCTCCTAATTCTAAGAAATCTGCTACTCTACCTGCTTTTTCAAGCTCTGTATTCATTCCATTAGCAACACCAGGAATTTTTAGATCGCTCCAGAACTCTTCTCGTATTTGCTTAATTTCTTCCATTGCTTCAGTAAGCCCCTTTGCATTTCGAGCCATACCTACTTTATCCCACATTACTTTCCCTAATCTCTTATGGAAATGATCCACAGTTTTAGTTCCTTTAATGTTCATCAATTTGTCTATTTGATCTTTTACAGCTTTTTCTGCTTCCACAAACTCAGGAGTTTCAGTAGATATAGGTCCTGTACGGATCTCATCTGCTAAATAATCTCCAATAGTATATGGCAATACAAAATAACCATCTGCCAGACCTTGCATCAGTGCAGATGCTCCAAGTCTGTTGGCTCCGTGATCGGAGAAGTTTGCTTCTCCTGCTGCATAACAACCTGGTATCGTTGTCATCAAGTTGTAATCTACCCAAATACCTCCCATTGTATAGTGCACCGCTGGATAGATCATCATTGGTGTTTCATACGGATTGGCATCGGTAATCTTTTGGTACATTTGGAATAAGTTACCGTATTTAGATTCGATTACTTCTTTTCCGAATGCTAAAATCTGTGCTGGAGTTGGATTATCTACACCTTCTACTAATGCTTTTTCTTTTCCGTATCTTTGGAATGCACTTTTGAAATCTAAATAAACTGCTTCACCTGTTTGATTCACACCATATCCAGCATCACATCTTTCTTTTGCTGCTCTAGACGCTACATCTCTAGGCACTAAATTACCAAATGCAGGGTATCTTCTTTCCAAATAATAATCTCTATCTTCTTCTTTAAGTTCGGTCGGTTTCAATGTTCCTTTACGGATAGCTTCTACATCTTTTAGATGTTTTGGCACCCAAATACGTCCATCATTTCTCAATGACTCTGACATCAATGTCAATTTTGACTGGTGATCTCCAGATCTAGGAATACAGGTTGGGTGAATTTGTGTATAACAAGGATTGGCAAAATAAGCGCCTTTTTTATGTGTTTTCCATGCTGCAGTACCGTTACTTCCCATTGCATTGGTGGATAAGAAAAATACGTTTCCGTATCCTCCAGTAGCGATAACTACTGCGTGTGCAGAATGTCGTTTAATTTCTCCGGTAACTAAATCTCTGGATATAATTCCTCGTGCTTTTCCATCTACGACTACCAATTCTAACATTTCGTGTCTTCCAAAAAGCTCTACCTTACCTTTTCCAATTTGTCTGCTCAACGCTGAATAAGCTCCTAACAATAATTGCTGACCTGTTTGTCCTTTGGCGTAGAATGTTCGAGAAACCAATACACCTCCAAAAGATCTATTATCTAACAATCCACCATAGTCACGAGCGAAGGGCACACCCTGTGCTACACACTGATCGATAATGTTTCCAGATACTTCTGCAAGTCTATAAACGTTGGCTTCACGACCTCTATAATCTCCACCTTTTACGGTATCGTAGAACAATCGGTAATTTGAATCGCCATCATTTTGATAGTTTTTTGCAGCATTGATACCCCCTTGAGCTGCGATAGAATGTGCTCTACGAGGAGAATCTTGATAGCAAAATGATTTAACTTTATATCCCATTTCTGCAAAAGATGCTGCTGCCGCACCACCTGCAAGACCTGTTCCTACAACTATAATATCAATGTGCCGTTTGTTTGCAGGATTTACAAGGTTAATTTCATTTTTATGTTTGGTCCATTTATCTGCTATTGGACCTGTTGGTATTTTTGAATCTAATGTTGCCATGTCGTATTATTGTTGAGTGGTAAAATGAAAAATTGCAATAACAATAAATGTTAATGGAATTAAAATTGCATACAAAACACCTAATTTTTCTATTACTGGTGTGTATTTTTTATGTCTAAACCCTACTGATTGGAATGCCGATTGGAACCCGTGCATCAGGTGTAATCCTAAGAATACAAATGCGAGCACATATATCCCTACTTTTACTGGATTAGCAAATTTATGATGTAATTCTTCCCAATATCTCATCCCTCCATCTGGTAATAGACCTGTCATGTCTCCATTTGCATATTTAGTAACCATTTCTGGAATCCAAAAATCTACAAAATGCACTAACAAGAATAAAAGAACCATGATACCGGTAACAATCATATTTCGAGACATCCAAGATGAATTGGCCGCTCCATTATTCATTGCATATTTATTTGTTCTTGCTTTTCTGTTTTTCATTTCAAGAACTACCCCCATACTCAAGTGAAATACAACCGCTAACATTAATACAGGCTGCATAGCAATCTGAATTAACATGTTGGTTCCCATGAAATGAGAAATCGTGTTAAATGTTTCTGGACTAAACATAGAAATTGCATTAATAGTAACATGCATAACTAAGAAGAACATCAAGAAACCTCCCGATAATGCCATCAGTATCTTTCTACCGATAGACGTTTTTGTTAATCCTGTGTCGCTCATTTATTTATTTTTTTTGATTATGATGCAAATATAGTCTCGACTTTTTCATGACAAATGATTTAGAGCATTTTTTTAGTCTACAAATATCATATTTCATCTATTTAGAATCTTTCTACTTAAAGTTTGTATTGATTTAAGTATGCTTTAAATATGGATAGATTTGCTCTACTAATGGGAATGGCGTCTCCTGAATTTAGCAATGCGAAATGTCCGTCTTCGGAGCTATAACCTACTATAGTTGATATACTTATCAAATGTGAATGATGGACACGCATAAATTGTTGATCAGATAAAATATCTTGATAAACTTTAAGCGTCTTAGAATCTACCAGTCTTGTACCATCCTGCAAGTAAACTTCTGTATAATTACCATTGGACTGCAATCGTACAATGTCTGACACATTTATTAAGGTCATACCTTTTGCATGTGAAACAGCTATTTTGCCAATCGCTTTATCTTCGATAGATTGTAATGTATTGTCTATGATTTCTTTTGAATGAAAATTCGTTTCGTCAATTGGTAATCCCCGCTGTAATTTCTGAACGACCTGCTGTAACTCTTCTATTTCTACAGGTTTTAATATATAGTCTATGGCATTTGCCTTAAATGCTTTGAGTGCATAATCTTTAAAGGCGGTAACAAATACTATTTTAAAGTCGATTACCTTGAGATTATCCAATAAATCAAACCCTTCTGCTCCTGATGGCATTCGAATATCTAAAAATACGACATCTGGTTTTAGTGCTTCTATTTTTGTTTTGGCTTCTATTATATTATCTGCTTCTCCTATAATTTCTACATCTTCGCAAAAATCGTTTAGGAGGAGTTTTAGATTTTCTCTTGCGAGATATTCATCGTCTATTATTACTGTTTTGATTGCCATTGGGTGGCTAAGTTAAAAAAAAGTTGTTATTCTTTTACATGTTACTCTAAAAACAAGTGAAGGACACTGCAAAGTTGGTCGGTTGTTTTTTTTTGCGTGAAGGATAGGAACGGCATCCTCCGAAAGCTTTTTGGGAGCTTTTGGAGATATAGTGGATAGCCTGACCCGAAGGGACACGCCCAAATTATCAAGGCAAGAACATTGTTGAATCAAGGAATAAGACGCTAGTATAAATATATATTTGAAATCATTTTTTCATCAAGACCAATACTGTATTGAAAGTTACCGTTTCCTAATTGATGTTTTAAACTATACAATTCTTCAAGTACATTAGCTTATGCAAAACAAGTAAACAATGTGGAATGTTTATTGTATGCTTTTTTCATATAATAGGTTTAGGTTAAAACACTTCTATGGCATAACTACATCGTAGATGCTTGAAGTGTTTTTTTGTGTTTTACAGGGAGGGGAGGGTTAAATATCTTTCATTAACTCAAAGATCTTCTTATCTCTTTTTTGGAAAAACAAAAAGACAATACCTCCAAATATATAACAAACTACATCCCAAATATCTGTCGTGAACACAGGGCTAATCTGCGGTAGAATATATTCAAAAACTACTGAATAGACAATAACCCCCACTACAACTACGGGTAACTTCAATAAAATCTCATTGTTCCACTTAACCAAACGAACAATTTCTTGGATAGTTCCAAAAATCAAGGGAATACAAAGTATATCTGCTGCGTAATTCTTAAAGAAAAAAGGCAATTCTATGCCCAACCAATTTTTACATGCAAATATTGCAATGTAAATACTCCAACCTATTGCCAATACGAAACTATTATAAAACATTGATTTTGATATTTTACCTCTAATAAATAACAAACAAACTTAAAATAAACTTACAATGTCGTTACTTCATTTAAAAGTTGAAGCTACGGTAATGGATTAAAATTAGTTACAAAAGAAGCTCTTATTTAAAGCTACTTTAACGATTTGGTTTCACTTTTTTTATAGTTATATTTTCGCCATCTTGCAATATTCACTTCGGAATCCAACGCTGTTTTTCCCTCTAAATAATCTATAAAATGAGTGGAGAAATATGGAGATAGCATAACACCTTTACTCCCCATACCGTTAAATATATGCAACTTGCTATAAACGGGATGCGTACCGATAAGCGGCCTTCGATCGTGCATTGTAGGGCGAATACCGCAACTCTGAGATGTTACTAGAGCATCAGTTATACCTATTTTTTCTACCTTACTTAATAACTTGGACTTCCCTTGCTCAGTAAGTTTCAAATCTAAGCTATTCCATTCGTATGTAGCTCCTACAAAGTAGTCGTCCCCGTATGTATCTGGAATAACAAAGCCGTTTTTGGAGACCCATTTTTGAGGTAACTGTTCTGAAGAAACGGTTATCACTTCGCCTTTGGTGCAGTTATGGGGCAAATAATTAAAATATGGATTATTAATAAATTGGTACCCTTCGCAAAAGACTACTTCATCAAAATGCGTTCCTTTATAGCTTACACTACGGTCGGTTGCCGACAATTCAGAAAAATCAAATTTCTCAGCAAGCACCCGCTCCCCAAAGCTAGAACGCATGGTTTCTAAATATTTACCTGTATCTAATCTCCCACCTGTCTCGACTATTCCTGTACCAAATGGAGTTTGTACACCTTTCAAGTCTATATGTTCTGAATAATCCAAAACGTCTTTATATCCTTCTTCTGTCATTCTTTTTAGCCAAAACGCTTTCTCGTCTTGATTAGAAATAGGTCGATGCAAGTTCATTTCAGTAAAAAAAGATACACCTATTTCTTTTTCTAAAGTTTGGTAAAATGATTTTGCTGTCGTGATAAATTCGATAGCTCTCCAAGAAAGAATCAATCGTTTGAATGACATTGGATGCATGATACCTCCTGCAGTAATAGACGAGCTGTTCTTGTGATTGTTATCAATAATAGTGCAAGAATACCCTCGTTTAATTAACTGATAAGATAGTGCCGACCCCACTAAACCTTGCCCTACTATAAGAATCTTTTTAGCCATTGAAATCTTTAAAGAAAATAAGTATTCCAAACACTACAAAGATAATTCCTACGACTCTAGATATGTTCTGAAGAATGGGTTCGGTCATTCGTTTTTTTAATTTTCCTGCAAAATAAATTTTAAGCATATCTACGGAAAACATAGTACCCAAAGTAGCTATGAAATAATATGGCAATAAATGTGGAGGAGTATGCAATTCTTCTGTAGCAGCAGTACAGGCGGCTATCCAATAAATTAAAACACCAGGATTAATAACATTCAATCCGACACCTTTGAAAATCAAACCCAAGGCTGTTCTTTTTCTGAATCGCTCTTCCTTGCAATCTGGCTCTTCACAATCGGGGTCGCAAGCATGTTCTTCTAGAAGTATGTCTTCTAAGTCAATCTTCTTTTCTTTGGTAGGGACTTTCTTTTTCAAGATAGAAAAGCCTCCCATAATAATAAATACACAACCTGCTATATATTTTACAAATGTATGCTCATTGAGTAGGTTGATAATCTGAGCAGAAAAGGAATAGGCAAGTAAAAGATAAAATATATCACTCAACAAAACACCAATATCGATAAACAGAGCGTGTTTTGCTCCTTTTCGTAAGCTGGTTTCGATAAGCACAAAAAATACTGGACCTATTAAGAAACTTAATAGAATCCCAAATAATACTCCGTTTAAAATTATCGAAACTAGCAAATGTTTTTTTTTACGTTATCACAAAAGTACGAATTATGTAGCAGTTTGTTCCTGTTTTTTAAATTAAATGAAACAAGAAAAAAAATGGACTAAAAACAGCAAAGCAGCTAATCAAGAATGACTGCTGCTTTGCCGACCTTTATTTAACCTACTAACTATGAAGTTTAGTATTATTAGAGCTAACCACAACTCTAATGTATTTAATGCTTATTTAGTACTTAATCTTAATTGTAGTATTTGTATATGAATCGCATTTGCCTCTGTAATGGTTTTGAAATAATCATTGAGTTTTCCCATTTTCATCAATGATTTTGCTACCTCTTTCAGTCCGTTATATTTGATTTGTAATGCTTCCATTTTGTTTCGTTTTAATTGTTTGATTAGGTATTTGCAATTGCCGTGCCAAGTTTATTAATTCGTAAAATACAGCAACCCTTTTATCTTAAAAAGAAAGGGGGATTTGCTCAAAATGGAAATTCGCTGTTATTCACCTCCTGACAACATCTGATGCGGCATGCTTTTCAATTTATCTAACATACCTACTTTTGTCAAAACTTCATTGATTATCGCTTCGAGTTCTTTACTATTTTCCAATCAAGTATACAAATTCCCCTTGATTAACTTCAAAATCAACATTATTTAAAACTTGCTATTCGTTTTGAAAGATATCAACTCCTAAGAAATGTATTTATTTAACTGTTGCCATTGTCTAATTTAAGTATTCAAATATCATTTATACTACTTTGAATCATCAATTAAAAGTGGAGTGCATTTAATGATTTAGAAATCAATTATTCGAGTAAAACTAGACTCAAACTCCTAATTTACTCGAATAATTTGATTTATTCGAGTAAATTAGGAATCTCATTCCAAAAATACACGAATAATTAATTATTATCTCTATATTTGTGGAATGATTACTAGAATTAAAAATGCAGAATTTGAAGAACTACTATCCTACTTTCCGGTGGTTGGGGTTTTAGGCTCAAGGCAAATTGGTAAAACCACATTATCGAAAAAAATAAGCACATTGATAAACAAAGAATGTGTATTTATAGATTTAGAAAAACCATCAGATGTACAAAAGTTGACCTACCCTGAACGTTTTTTTCTAGACAGAGAAGACAAATGTGTCATCATTGATGAAATACAATTAAAACCTGATTTATTTACATTATTAAGACCCGTAATTGACAATAAAAGAGAGCCTGCTCGGTTCATTATTTTAGGTTCTGCATCCCCTTCCTTAATAAGAGGAGCTTCAGAATCATTAGCTGGAAGAATAGCATATATAGAACTTGGAGGCTTTAACCTAAAAGAAGTAAGCGAAATGAACACGCTATGGTTTAGAGGAGGCTATCCAGATTCATACCTAGCACCTACAGATCAGATATCCTTAACTTGGATAGATAACTATATAGAAAATTATATAAAACGAGAACTGCCTCAACTGGGATTAAACACTTCCACAGAAAATATTAGAAAATTTTGGAGAATGGTAGCTCACTCCAATGGTTGCGTATGGAATACGGCATCTTATGCTCGTGCATTAAAACTGGACAACAAAACTATAGATCACTACAGAGATTTCCTAGAAGGAGCCTTTTTATTGAATGTTTTAGAGCCTTTTTATCATAATATAAAAAAGCGAATGGTAAAATCCCCAAAAGTGTACATTAAAGATTCGGGGGTGTTGCACCGATTAAACAGAATAAGAGATAAGGAAGATTTAGATGCTACGCTGCTAATAGGTAGCTCTTGGGAAGGATTTGTTATAGAGCAAATAAAACAACTGAAAGAAAATGATGTTGATCTTTATTATTACAGGACACAACACGGTGCAGAAATAGATATTGTTTTTGCAAAAAGTCTGAAACCAGTGGCAACAGTTGAAATAAAATTAACGAACGCCCCTAAAACAAGCAAGGGTCTGATTGAAAGTATAAAAACGCTGGGAACTGATAAAAACTATATCGTAACCCCAAATAGTGATGATTACTTAATCAAAGAAAATGTGAGGGTGTGTTCATTAAATACATTTATCAATGAATACCTCCCAGAACTTTAGAGATATTCTTTAGTATTGACTCTTTATTCGGATGGCTTCATAAGCTCCTCGATTGGCATCTGCACCCGACCAAAAAACCAATTCATCTTTATTATTTCTATGCAAAACAAAGGGAAAACTACTTCCTGATAATCTTAAAAGGCATCATTATCAATATATGAATACGCTACAGAAATACCATCTGCTTTAGCAATACTATCTGCTGAATGCTCAAAAGCATGGTACACAAATATTGTTTTTGGGTAGTTTCCTGACTTGAACATCGCAATGATAAAACGAGCTGTTTCTTTACAATGTGGGCAATCGGCTAATAAAAAACAATACAAATTAGCATCACTAGGGACAATACTATCCAAAAGGGGGAGGTATTCTGTGGTGTTTTCTATTTCATTTTGTTGATTTAGAGAAAAGCCTTCTGCATAGGGGTTTAATATTGATACTCCTATCACTAAACTAAGTGAAAATATGGAAATTAAAACAATCTTAATTATTTTTGAGAAGTTAGACTTAGAGATACTCTACCCGAAAAAGAGTAACAATATAACTACAACAATCAACGGCATCCAATATACCGTTACTGCACTCATACCAAAAACAGCAAGTAATAGCAACTGAAATTACATATTAAAGATAGCTACCAATAACGCCACGTATGGAAATACAAATCCTAAAAGTTTCATTCTTTTTTTTGCGAAGATATAGAAAATTATCAAATGACATTTTGATTTTCCGATTTAACGAATTTAAGAGAACTAAACCATCACCACTTCATATACATAACCGCATTGAAAATTTGCACTCAATTATCCCCTTGTGAAAACAACATTTCAAATGAACCGTCATCAATTCTTAGGGAATCTCCAGTTTCATTGTATAATGTAGCTTCAAAACTGGCAAAAACTCGAACGGCATCTTCTGCTTGTTTTTCATAATAGAACTTTTCCACAGCTGAAATTTCAAAGCTACTATTGTAAAAGCTGGAATGCGTAGGGATAGGTTGATTATTCCAATAGACCCTCTCGCTAACCCAAAGCTCTCCATTCTTAATATAAGAAATTGATATCCCTTCCTGATTCCAAGCATCCGCAAAACTATGTTCACCTATTGAGAATATTGCTTTAAAGTCATTGTAATTTCTATAACGTCTATACGCACTATCTAAGAGCAGAGAATCCCCAGACCGCCTGTAACTAAATCGTATATCAGCTCCGCCTATTATATGTTCGGAAAATGTGGAACGGAATTCTAAAAATTGAAAAAAAGAAGAAGTTGATGTTCCATTATAAGCTCCAAAACGAGCAGGATTAGATGCGGTTGCATCATCATGTTTATCAAAGACATATAACTCTCCATCTAGCTTATACTCAATACTGAAGGCGTAGTTTTTTTCAAACCCCACCTCTTTCTTACAACTCAAAAGTAAAAGACCTACTATAATTATATTTACGATTTTCATTTGCTTAGTTTTAATTTATAATGAAGACCAAATGAGGTCATGCTAGAAATAGGATATACATTCGGTAAATCATAATTCGTAGTGTAAAAGGCATATTTATTGGATGTGTAAAACTCTGTTAAATAGGGATTAGGAATATTTACAACCTGTATGCTTACACCAATACTTCCAACAGTAAGCTCTCTATAAAACCGCATAAAAAAGGCGCCTACAATAGTTTTGACTTTAGAAGGATTCAGCACCATTTTATTGTCTCTAATACCATAGTCATTACTACCAAACCTTAACGAATCATAAGCATCATACTTTTCGCCTGCAAAAAGATAATTAAATCCCATTCCTGCCCCAACCTCAAAACTATATTTAGAGTCTGGTATTTTTAAAATTCTGCTAATTTCTATCGAATTAATGACAGATTTTAAATTTACATCAACCATATATAAGTCATAACCACCACTTGAATTCCTAAATAGGTAGTTTTTGTACTCCTCTATTTTAGAATATGAAAAGGCATAAGACAACTGCCAATTCCTCCAATCTACACCAACTGCACCTCTTAAGTTAGCTCCTTGTTGTCTTTGATAAACTGAAGTATAGTTGTTTAAAACCTCTGTGCCTACCTTTTTTTTTGTTTTATATTTATTAAAACTTAAATCGAAATGATAAATTAAATTACTTTCAATAGAATCTTTTTGAGAAAAAGAACTAAAAGCATCAATATAATTATTACGTTTTTCATATGGAATAGTTTTAGTTTATTGTTATAATTCCACAAAGTTAACCCGAATTATTCATTGCACTTATAAATTTGAAAAAAGAACTTCAAAAATTTT
>CAMZLL010000059.1 GCA_947311505.1 uncultured Cryomorphaceae bacterium | reverse complement strand
TAACCAAATCTGCAACTAATCTCATCTTTCTTGCTGAAGAAGGATATTTATTAAGTTTAGCTATTGCTATATTCTTATTGCGCTCTTTTCTAGCTTTCGCGCTATTTTTTTTTCTTACACCTATTTTTATTCTTTTACTTTGATGTATTACTTCTTATTACCACCGTGTCCACGGAAAACATGGTAGGTCATAAACTCGGTGAATTTGCTCCAACTAGAACTTTCCGTGGACACGGTGGTAATAAGAAGTAATACATCAAAGTAAAAGAATAAAAAATGGGTGTAAGAAAAAAAAATAGCGCGAAAGCTAGAAAAGAGCGCAATAAGAATATAGCAATAGCTAAACTTAATAAATATCCTTCTTCAGCAAGAAAGATGAGATTAGTTGCAGATTTGGTTAGAGGAATGGAAATCATTCCAGCTTTGAATGCATTAAAATTTAATGCAAAAGATGCTTCTATTCCAATGGAAAAATTATTAATGTCTGCCATTAATAATTGGGAGCAAAAAAATGAAGGTGCTGACGCTTACGATGCTAATTTGTATATCAAAGAAGTATCTGTTGACGGAGGTAGAATGTTGAAAAGAATTCAACCAGCTCCTCAAGGTAGAGCACACAGAGTTAGAAAAAGATCTAGCCACGTAACAATAATTTTAGATAGTAAAAAATAATAACAAACATGGGACAAAAAACAAATCCGATAGCTAACAGATTAGGTTTCATTAGAGGATGGGATTCTAATTGGTACGGTGGTAAAGATTACACTGCTAAATTAGTAGAAGATGATAAAATCCGTAAATATCTTAATGCACGTCTTAAAAAAGCAAGCATCTCTAAAGTTATTATTGAAAGAACTCTAAAATTAGTAACAGTTACTATTAACACAGCTAGACCAGGTGTGATTATTGGTAAAGGAGGATCTGAAGTTGATAAACTTAAAGAAGAATTAAAGAAATTAACAAACAAAGACGTTCAAATTAATATCTTTGAAATTAAACGACCTGAACTAGACGCTCAATTAGTAGCAGATGGTATAGCAAGACAAATTGAAGCTCGTATTTCTTTTAGAAGAGCGATTAAAATGTCAATCCAATCTACTACAAGAATGGGCGCTGAAGGAATCAAAGTGAAAATTTCAGGAAGATTAAACGGAGCAGAAATGGCAAGATCTGAACAATATAAAGAAGGTAGAACACCTCTTCATACTTTCAGAGCTGATATTGATTATGCTTTGGCTGAAGCTCATACAACCTACGGACGTATCGGAATTAAAGTTTGGATATGTAAAGGTGAAGTTTATGGAAAGAGAGATCTTTCTCCAAACTTTGGAATGAGTAAAGGTGGCGGAAAAGGTAAGCCACAAAGAAGAAAGAAAAGATAATTTAAAAGTAAATAACTGGAACTATGTTACAGCCAAAAAGAACGAAGTATAGAAAAATGCAAAAAGGTCGCATTAAAGGAAATGCGGTTAGAGGTAGCCAAATTGCTTTTGGATCATTTGCTATTAAAACTTTAGAAGAAGCATTTATAACTTCAAGACAAATTGAATCTGCACGTATTGCAGTGACAAGATATATGAAAAGACAAGGGAAAGTATGGATTAGAATATTTCCAGACAAACCTTTAACAGCAAAACCAGCTGAAGTAAGAATGGGAAAAGGTAAAGGAGCTCCGAGTCATTTCGTTGCACCAATTAGACCAGGAAGAATTTTGTTTGAATGTGATGGAGTACCAATGGATATTGCTAAAGAAGCAATGAGATTGGCAGCTCAAAAATTACCAGTGAAAACAAAGTTTATTGTTAGACCAGATTTTAGCTAATACAAAGAAAATGGAAGCATCAATAATAAAAGAAATGGGTACTCAAGATTTGAGAGAATCTCTTCGTGAGAATGAATTAACTTTAACTAAAAAGAAAATTTCTCACAAAGTTGCAGAGCTTGAAAATCCTATTGAGATTAGAAAAATTCGTAGAACTGTTGCAAGAATTCAAACAGAACTAAGAAAAAGACAGCTTGAAGAAAGCAAATAATAATAAGGAAGTTTAAGACATGAGAAATCTCAGAAAAGAAAGAATAGGTATCGTCACTAGTAGTAAAATGGATAAATCCATAGTTATTGCAGTAGAACGAAAAGAAAAACATGCCAAATATGGCAAATTCATCAAAAAAACAACTAAATTTGTCGCCCACGATGAAAAAAACGACTGTAACGAAGGAGATACAGTTCGCATTATGGAGACAAGACCATTAAGCAAAAGAAAATGCTGGAGGTTAATAGAAGTTTTAGAAAGAGCTAAATAATTTGAGCAATGATACAACAAGAAAGTAGACTTACAGTTGCTGATAATAGTGGAGCTAAACAAGTATTATGTATACGAGTTTTAGGTGGTACTAAAAGAAGATATGCTTCTGTAGGAGATAAAATAGTAGTAACTATTAAGCAAGCAATGCCTAATGGTGGAGTAAGAAAAGGACAAGTATCACACGCTGTTGTGGTTAGAACAAAAAAAGAAGTTAGACGTAAGGATGGCTCTTATATTCGTTTTGATGATAACGCTGTTGTACTTTTAAACCAAGGTGGTGAAATGAGAGGAACTCGTATCTTTGGACCTGTGTCTAGAGAGTTAAGAGAAAAACAATTCATGAAAATTGTATCATTAGCACCAGAAGTGTTATAATAAAGTCTATATTATTATGAAATTGAAATTAAAAAAAGGGGACACAGTAAAAGTTATTTCTGGAGCTTCAGTTGGTCAACAAGGAGAAATACTTGAAATCAACAAGAAAGGAGACAGAGTAACAATAGAAGGGTTAACCCAAATGACAAAGAAGCATGTTAAACCTCAATCAGATAAAAACAATCCTGATGGAGGAATAATAGAAATGAATAAAACAATTCATATCTCTAACGTTATGTTAGTAGATCCTTCTACAAAACAAACGACAAGAATTGGTCGAAAAGTAGTAGATGGTAAAATGGTACGTTTTGCTAAAAAATCTGGAGAAGTAATAAGCTAATGAGTAACAAACCAAGATTACAAGAGAAATATGGAGCAGAAGTTGCTCCAGCTCTACAGGAAAAATTTGGCTATAAAAGTGTAATGGAAATTCCTAAAATCACAAAAATAGTGATAAGTCAAGGACTTGGAGAAGCTGTTGCTGATAAAAAAATAGCCGATTCAGCACAAAAAGAATTATCTACAATTGCTGGACAAAACGCAGTAATATGTAAATCTAAAAAAGATGTTTCCAATTTCAAATTAAGAAAAGGGATGCCAATTGGAACTAAAGTAACTTTAAGAAGAGAAAGAATGTATGAATTTCTTGATCGTCTTATCGCTGTTGCTTTGCCAAGAACTAGAGATTTTAGGGGGGTATCTACAAAAGGAGATGGAAGAGGTAACTTTACAATTGGAATAAAAGAACATATCATATTTCCAGAAATTGATATAGATAAAGTCAACCGTATATTAGGTATGGATATAACTATCGTAACTTCTGCTAATTCTACTGAAGAAGCAAAAGAATTATTAACTCAATTCGGATTCCCGTTCGCAAAAAAATAAGAAGATGGCTAAAGAATCAATGAAAGCTAAAGAACGTAAAAGAGCATATCTTAATGATCGTTACGAAGCAAAAAGAACAGAACTTAGAAAATTACAATCTGAAGGTGATTGGGATGCTATGTACGCATTGCAAAAATTACCAAAAAATTCAATGAAAGTTCGTAAACATAACAGATGTCAACTTACAGGGCGACCAAGAGGATATATGAGACAATTTGGAATTTCTCGTGTAACTTTTAGAGAAATGGCTAGTTCAGGATTAATTCCTGGAATAACAAAAGCAAGTTGGTAAATACAAGAAATTAGAAAAGATGAAAATTACAGATCCAATAGCAGATTTCTTGACCAGAATTAGAAACGCAAGTAGCGTTGGTCATAAAGTCGTTGAAATTCCAGCTTCAAATGTAAAAAAAGCTATGACTAAAATCCTTATGGATAAAGGTTATATATTAAATTACAAATTCACTGAAGACAATAAACAAGGAATTATTAAAATAGCTTTGAAATATAATTCAAAGACAAAAGAACCAGCTATAACTGACTTACAAAGAGTAAGTAAGTCTGGTCTTAGAAAATATGCAAGTGCAGATAGCTTACCACGTATCTTAAATGGTTTAGGTATTGCTATTATTAGTACTTCAAAAGGTATTATTACCGATAAAGAAGCAAGAAAAGAAAACGTAGGAGGAGAAGTTCTTTGTTACGTTCACTAAACTTATAATAGAAAAATAGAATAAAATGTCAAGAATAGGAAAAGCACCGATTAATGTACCTGCAGGGGTTGAAGTTAGTTTATCTAACGACAACATCGTTACCGTAAAGGGGAAATTAGGTGAGCTTACAGAAAAAATTAATGACGATATTACTGTCTCCATTAACGAAGGAGTAATTGAATTTGCCAGACCATCTGACAATAAAGATCACAGATCACTTCACGGATTATCAAGAGCCTTGGTTTTTAATATGATTGTAGGAGTAACCGAAGGATATTCAACAGAACAAGAACTTGTTGGTGTTGGGTATAGAGCAACTGCTAAAGGGCAACTTTTAGAATTAGCTTTAGGTTATTCTCACCCAATAGTTTTTGAATTACCTAAAGAAATTAAGGTAACTACCACGTCTGACAAGGGGAAAGCTCCTGTTATCAAGTTAGAGTCAATTGACAAACAACTTATCGGAACAGTAGCTGCTAAGATTAGATCGTTAAGAAAACCTGAACCGTATAAAGGTAAAGGTATTCGATTTAAAGGTGAAGAACTTCGTAGAAAAGCTGGGAAAACAGCTAAATAATTTTAAACGAATTTAATTGAAAGAGAAATGGCCTTAAGTAAAGAACAAAAAAGGAAAAGAATTAAACGTAGAATTAGAAAAAATATCTACGGAACTGCCCAAAGACCAAGATTATCGGTTTTTAGAAGTAATAAACAAATTTACGCTCAACTTATCAATGACGATGAAGGTGTTACTTTAGCATCTGCTTCATCAAAGAATGAAAAAAGCGCACAAAATATAGCTAAACTTGAACAAGCTAAGTTGATTGGTAAAGCAATCGCAGATGCAGCTCAAAAAGCAGGTATTGAAAATTGTGTATTTGATCGTAATGGATATATTTATCACGGAAGAGTTAAAGCTTTAGCTGAAGGAGCTAGAGAAGCTGGTCTTAAATTTTAATAAAAATGGCAAGAGAAGAAAGAAATATGACTTCTAATGAAGTTGAATTAAAAGATAGATTAGTTACGATTAATCGTGTAACTAAAGTAACAAAAGGTGGACGTACATTTAGTTTCTCTGCTGTTGTAGTTGTCGGAAATGAACAAGGAGTAGTTGGTCACGGATCTGGCAAGGCTAAGGAAGTAACTGAAGCTATTGCTAAAGCAGTTGAAGCTGCCAAAAGAAACCTAATTACGATTCCAATTATAAATAACACTCTGCCACATTCTGTAATAGGTAGAGCTGATGGAGGTCATGTATTGATGAAACCAGCTTCTGAAGGTACTGGTGTTATTGCGGGTGGTGCGATGAGAGCAGTTTTAGAGAGTGCAGGAATTCATAATGTATTAGCAAAATCTAAAGGATCTTCTAATCCATCAAATGTTGTTAAAGCTACAATTGACGCATTATCACAACTTAGAGATGCAAATGCAATTGCATACAAAAGAGGAATTTCATTGGATAAAGTATTTAACGGGTAATAAAATTATTATGGCAACTATAAAAGTTACACAAGTAAGAAGCGTTATAAAACGTAATGAAAGACAAAAGCGTACAATAATCGCTTTAGGTTTAGGAAAGATAAATAAGACAGTTGAGCATACTGCTACTCCTCAAATATTAGGAATGGTTAAGAAAGTACAACACTTATTAAAAATCGAAGATTAATAATCGATATAAATAGATACTAAAATGAATTTACATAATTTAAAACCAGCAAAAGGATCAACTCATAGTAAAAAGAGAATTGGTCGTGGAGAGGGTTCAGGACACGGTGGTACTTCAACAAGAGGTCACAAAGGAGCTAAATCAAGATCTGGTTACTCAAGTAAGATAGGATTTGAAGGTGGTCAAATGCCTTTACAAAGAAGATTACCTAAATTTGGTTTTACCAATATCAATAGAGTTGAATACAAAGGAATCAACATAGATTCTATTCAAACTTTAGTAGATGCTAAAAAGGTAACTGAAATTACTCCTGCTATTCTAGTAGAAAATGGATTAGCTAATAAAAATGATTTAATCAAATTGTTAGGAAGAGGTGAAATTAAAGCTAAAATTACTTTTAAAGTACACAAAGCTTCAGCATCAGCTCTTAAAGCAATTGAAGCAACAGGAGGAACTGTTGAATTTATCAAATAAATCAATCAATGAAAGATTTAATTAGTACATTAAAAAACATCTGGAGTGTTGAAGAATTGAAAAAGCGTATAATTTATACGCTTCTTCTCATTTTAGTATATAGAGTAGGTTCATTTATTATATTACCTGGAATCGACTCTTCTCAATTAACTTCAACTGGTGGAGCTGGTGGTGGTATTATGGGATTACTTGATATGTTTGCAGGTGGAGCTTTTAGTAGAGCATCTGTTATGTCATTAGGTATTATGCCTTATATATCTGCATCTATTGTTATGCAACTTGCTGGACTTGCAGTTCCTGCTATTCAGAAGATGCAGCGTGAAGGTGAAAGTGGAAGAAAGAAAATTACCAAATATACACGTTATTTAACAATCATAATTTGTATTTTCCAAAGTCCAACATACTTATCTATGTTTGCAAGTAATGCTATAGGAGAAGATGCTGGATGGTTTTGGTGGTTACAATCTATTGCAATATTAACCGCAGGAACTATGTTTGTTACTTGGTTAGGCGAACGTATTACAGATAGAGGTGTTGGTAACGGAGTTTCATTAATCATCGCTATAGGTATAATTGCTAATTTACCACAAGCTATCTTCGGAGAGTTTGCAATTAAATTATCTAATGGAGGAATGGTTCTTTTATTGGTTGAGTTTGTTGCATTATTCTTTGTAATTCTTGCAACTGTATTGTTAGTTCAAGGAACTAGAAGAATACCGGTACATTCAGCTAAAAGGATTGTTAATCAAAGAGGCGGAAGACAAGGTGTTACTCAGGGGCAAAGATCATATATTCCATTAAAAATAAATCAAGCAGGTGTAATGCCAATAATATTTGCACAAGCTTTAATGTTTATTCCAGCATTAATGACATCTGGTTCGGGAACTTTTTCAGATGTAGCAGGATTTTGGTATAATTTAGTGTTTTTCCTATTAATTGTAGTATTTACTTATTTCTATACAGCAATTACAATGAATCCAAATCAAATGGCTGATGAACTCAAAAGAAGTGGATCTTTTATTCCAGGTGTAAAGCCAGGCAGAAACACATCTGAGTTTATTGATTCATTATTATCAAGATTAATTCTTCCTGGGTCTGTTTTCTTAGGATTAATTGCTATCTTGCCAGCTTTTGCAATGCAAGCGAACATAAATCAAGCATTTGCTTACTTTTATGGAGGTACTTCATTGTTGATTATGGTTGGTGTTGTGTTAGATACATTGCAACAAGTTGAAAGTTATTTGTTGAATAACCAATATGATGGTTTGATGAAGAACGGAAAGATGAAAGGACGTAACACTCCTCAAGCTCCTGTGACTATGCCTCAAACAATCTAATTTAGTTTTTAGAAAGTTATTATGATTATCTATAAAACTAAAGATGAAATAGAATTATTAAGAGAGAGTTCTTTACTTGTTGGAAAAACTTTGGCGGAAGTAGCAAAACTGATTAAACCCGGTATTACTACATCTGAATTAGATAAGATTGCTGAAGAGTATATCTTAGATAATAATGCAAAACCTGGTTTTAAAGGATTATATGGATGTCCGAGTACCTTACTCTGTTCAGTAAATGAAGCTGTTGTTCACGGATTACCGACTGATAGACCTTTACAAAATGGAGATATTGTTTCAATTGATTGTGGAGTTTTAAAAAATGGCTTTTATGGCGATTCAGCTTATACCTTTAAAATTGGTGAAGTTTCTGAAGAAGTTCAAAAGCTATTAGATATAACTAAAAGTTGTTTGGATAAAGCAATTGAACAAGCAAGAGTAGGCAATACTATTGGAGATATCGGTTTTGCATGTCAGTTAGAAGCTGAAAGAAATAAAATGAGTGTAGTTAGAGATCTTGTAGGTCATGGACTTGGAAGAAAATTACACGAAAAACCTGAAGTGCCAAATTTTGGTAAAAAAGGAAAAGGACCTACGATCAAAAGTGGTTTGGTAATTGCTATCGAGCCGATGATAAACTTAGGAAAGAAAGAAGTAGAACAATTAGATGATGGATGGACTATTGTAACAAAAGATAGAAAACCTTCAGCACATTTTGAACACGATGTAGCTATTACAGATGCAGGTGCAGATGTCTTATCTACTTTTAAGTATATTGAAGAAGTACTAGAACAAAAATAAATTATGGCTAAACAAAAGTCAATAGAAATAGACGGAACAATTATTGAAGCATTGTCAAACGCAATGTTTAGAGTTGAACTTGAAAACGGGCATATTATTACAGCTCATATATCTGGAAAAATGAGAATGTATTACATTCGAATCTTGCCTAGTGATAGAGTAAAAGTAGAAATGTCGCCTTATGATTTAACAAAAGGAAGAATAACATTTAGATATAAATAAATAGTAAAATGAAAGTTAGAGCATCAGTTAAAAAGAGATCAGAAGACTGTAAAATAGTCCGAAGAAAAGGAAGATTGTACGTGATTAACAAAAAGAATCCTAAATTTAAACAACGTCAAGGATAAAAAGAATTAAACATTATGGCAAGAATTGCAGGAATTGACATACCGAAAAATAAGAGAGGCGTAATCGCTCTTACTTACATTTTTGGTATCGGAAGAAGCACCGCTCAAAAAGTCTTAAACAAGGCTGGTGTAGACGAGAACATAAAAGTTCAAGATTGGAACGATGATCAAATTGGAGCAATCCGAAGTATCATTGTCGATGATAAAGAGTTAAACATCAAAGTTGAAGGTGCTCTTAGATCAGAAGTTCAATTAAACATTAAGCGATTAATGGATATTGGATGTCAAAGAGGAATTAGACACAGAAATGGTCTTCCACTTAGAGGTCAAAGAACGAAAAATAACGCTCGTACTAGAAAGGGTAAAAAGAAAACTGTTGCAAACAAGAAAAAAGCAACTAAATAACATTTAACTTATTATGGCTAAGTCATCAAAAAAGAAAAAGAAAGTAAAAGTTGACCCAATCGGTCAAGCTCATATACAAGCTACATTTAATAATGTAATTATATCTCTATGTAACGGTACAGGACAAGTAATATCTTGGTCTTCTGCTGGGAAAATGGGGTTTAGAGGTTCTAAAAAGAACACTCCTTATGCTGCACAAGTTGCTGCTGAAGATTGTTCTAAAGAAGCTTATGATTATGGATTACGTAAAGTTAAAGTTTACGTTAAAGGACCAGGTCAAGGAAGAGAATCTGCTATACGAACAATCCATAATTCAGGAATTGAAGTAACAGAAATAATAGATGTTACTCCAATGCCACATAATGGATGTCGTCCTCCAAAGAGACGTAGAGTTTAATTATTAATTTATTTATTACAAAAAAAAATGGCTAGATATACAGGTCCAAAATCGAAAATTGCACGTAAGTTCAGAGAACCAATTTTCGGTCCAGATAAAGTTTTAGAAAAGAAGAATTACCCTCCAGGTCAGCATGGAAACATGAGAAGAAGAGGAAAGAAATCAGAATATGCAATGCAATTAGCTGAAAAGCAAAAAGCAAAATATACTTACGGTATTCTTGAAAAACAATTCTCAAACTTATTTAAGAAAGCAAATTCAAAATCAGGAATTACAGGGGAAATCCTTTTGCAATTATGTGAAACAAGATTAGATAATGTAGTTTATAGATTAGGAATTTCAAATACTCGTAGTGGAGCAAGACAACTAGTTAATCATAGACACATTATGGTTAACGGAAAGAACGTTAATATACCATCATGTCAACTAAGAGTAGGAGATGTTGTCTCTGTAAGAGAGAAATCGAAATCAATGGTAGTTATTACTGAAGCGATTAACGCTAATAGTACTATACACGAATGGTTAGATTGGAATGCAGTGACCATGTCAGGTGAAGTAAAAGCTATACCGACAAGAGATCAAATTTCTGAGAATATTAAAGAGCAATTAATAGTTGAATTGTACTCTAAATAATTAATAGTAATTAAAAATTAAAAAGAATGGCAATTTTAGATTTCCAAAAACCTGATAAGGTAATAATGATTGAATCGGATGCATTCAATGGTCAATTTGAATTTAGACCTTTGGAGCCCGGTTACGGTATTACTATAGGAAATGCATTGAGAAGAATTCTTCTTAATTCTTTAGAAGGTTTCGCTATTTCTTCAATTAAAATAGAAGGTGTATCTCATGAGTTTGATTCAATCAAAGGAGTGGTTCAAGATGTTACTGAAATTATTTTAAATTTAAAACAAGTACGTTTTAAAAGACAAATTGAAGATGCGGATAATGAAAAATTAATCGTAAAAGTTTCAGGACAAGATAAATTTACTGCTGGTGACATCGGTAAATTTACTTCTGCTTTCCAAGTTTTAAACCCAGATTTAGAAATCTGTACAATGGAACCATCGGTTTCCCTTACAATTGAAATGTCAATTGCTAAAGGGAGAGGATATGTTCCAGCAGAAGAAAATAAAGCGTTCGGAGCATCAATCGGTACGTTAGCTATTGATTCTATATTTACACCTATTAAAAATGTACAATATGCAATCGAAAACTATCGTGTTGAGCAAAAAACTGATTATGAAAAATTAGTTTTAAATATCGAAACTGATGGTTCTATAAACGCAAAAGACGCACTTAAAGAAGCTGCTAAGATTTTGATTCACCACTTTATGTTATTCTCTGATGAACGTATCACACTAGATACGGAAGAAAGAGCAGAAACAGAAGAGTTTGATGAAACTTCTTTGCATATGAGACAACTTTTAAAATCTAGATTAGTTGATTTAGATCTTTCAGTAAGAGCTTTAAATTGTCTTAAAGCTGCTGATGTTGATACTCTAGGAGAGTTGGTTTCTTTCAATAAAAATGATTTATTGAAATTCAGAAACTTTGGTAAAAAATCTTTGACAGAGCTTGAAGATTTAATTGATTCGAAAGGTCTTTCTTTTGGAATGGACATTTCAAAATATAAATTAGAGAAAGAATAAGAGTTCTTTAATTAGAATTCTTAATTTCAAAAAAGTAATAAGATGAGACACGGAAATAAAGTTAATAATCTCTCAAGAAAAGCTCCTCATAGAAAAGCTATGATGGCAAATATGGGAAGTTCTCTTATAGAACACAAAAGAATTGTTACAACTTTGGCAAAAGCTAAAGCCTTAAGAGGCTTTATTGAGCCATTAATAACAAAATCTAAAACGGATACAACACATTCAAGAAGAGTTGTATTTTCTTACTTAAGAAGTAAGGAAGCTACTGCTGAACTTTTTAGAGAGGTTGCTCCAAAAGTAATGGATAGACCAGGTGGATATACTAGAATTATCAAATTAGGTGCTAGACTTGGTGACAATGCTGAAACTGCAATGATAGAACTTGTTGATTTCAACGAATTAATGCTTGCTGATGGAGGTGTTAAGAAAAAGAAAACAAGAAGAAGAGGTAAAAAATCAACAGCTAACAAAACAGCTGATACTATCGAATCTAAAAAAGTTGAAGACAAATCTTCTGAAGAAGAATAATATTTGTTTTAACAATATATTAAAAGCATCATTTCATTTAGAAATGATGCTTTTTTTATTTACACAATTTTTGCTGCCAATAGAAAAATATTTATAAATAAAGTGTTTTTATCCCATTTACATTTCTTTCAGAAAAAACCGTTTGATATGTGTTATAGCAGTATAGTATCAGCTCTTAATAGAATAACAAAAAGATGGAATTAATTAGCATTTTTTGATTTTGTTGTAGTTCCAATACGACAACAAATAGAAGTCTCTCGTTTTTATTATCTTACTTTAAGTTAATAAAATTTTACGGTACAGTTTATGTTTTGTATTTTAGCCAAAAGAACAATTATGAAATATTTATTAATTATAGTATTAGTAATACCTCTTCTTTCACTTGCTCAAATTAAAAGTGGAAGAAATACGAGTACTAATGTAGCCACACCAACACCTCCCCCAAAATCAACATCTAAGGGTACTCGAACCGTTAATTGTAGCGAAGACCTAGAACTGGACCCAGGTAATAAACTGATATATCATAAAAAAACACAGAAACCATTTTCGGGTACATGCGTTTCTTATTATACAAACGGAAACTTGCAACGAAAAGCATCTTTTAAGAATGGTAAAGATCAAGACACAGCAGTAATGTATTATGAAAATGGAAGTATTAAAGCAACAATTTCGCATATTGATGGTTTAGAGAACGGCACTTGGGCATATTGGTATCCTAAATCTGACGATAATATGGGGGAACCTCAAGTAGCTTGGGCAAATACCTATGCTATGGGCAGTAAAGAAGGTCAATGGTATTTTTTTGATGAGGATGGCAATCCTACCAAATATTTAGAATATAAAGGCAATGTTTTAGATGGTGAATGCAAATATTACTATAAAGGTGGAGATATCAAGAAAATCATCAATTATAAAGCAGGTAAGATGAATGGTAGCTACACTCAATACTACAAAGATAGCGTAGTGAAGTCTGTAAAAACCTATAAGAATGGTAAACCAGATGGCAAAGCTGAAAGTTTTTATGAATCCTCTGCATTGAAATCTACTCGTGAATATAAGAATGGAAAAATAACAGGTTTACTTACTTTATATTTTGAAAATGGACAAAAAAAGCAAGAAGGAAGTTTTAAAGACGGTAAAGAAGATGGTGTTTGGGAAATTTACCTAGAAGATGGTAAGAATGCAAATACGGTGCTCTATGATAAAGGGGTACTCCTTAAAGCGGTAGAATATGATCGTTTTGGAAAACCCAAAAATGATTTAGATTTAGTTGAATTAAATAACTTACTGAACAATAAGAAAGAAAATGAGGCTGAAGGAGGTAAAAAGAAAAAGAAAGATAAAAAAGATAAAGAAAAGAAAAATAAACAAAAAGAAGGAACGGTTGTAGAGAGCGGTTGGAATTAGGACGTTAATATATGCAGAAAAAAAAGAAGAATACCCCGTTACCCTTAATGGAACAATTTTATTCCATTCAAGGTGAAGGATTTTATAGTGGAAGACCTGCTGTTTTTATAAGACTTGGAGGGTGTGATGTGAAATGTGTATGGTGTGATGTGAAAGATAGCTGGGATGCTGATAAACATAAAAATACGCCTTTGACCAAAATGGTTTCTTTTGTAAAGAAATCTAAAACTAATTTTGTTGTAATTACTGGTGGCGAACCGGCAATGTATGACCTTACGCAATTAACCGAATTATTAGCTGAATTAGAAATAGATATTGCTATTGAGACTAGCGGTGTTTACGACATTAAGGGTGATTTTGATTGGGTTTGTTTTTCCCCTAAAAAGTTTCAAAAGCCAAAAGAATCATCCTATTTAGTAGCCAACGAGTTAAAAGTTGTGATCTTCAATAAAAGTGATTTTAGATGGGCTAATACGCATAAGAAAAAAGTAAGTCCCGAGTGTAAATTGTACCTTCAACCTGAATGGAGCAAAAGAGATGAAATGACTCCCTTAGTTATTGAGTACATCAAGAAACACCCTGAATGGAAT
>CAMZLL010000058.1 GCA_947311505.1 uncultured Cryomorphaceae bacterium | reverse complement strand
TGTTTATTTAAATTATTTTTCTGATACGGAAACTAATATAGCTGTTTCGCCAGCAGATGCTGATTCAAGAAATTGGTACATAAATTGGTTTGCAATTGGTAATTAATACCATTGCTGAATATAAAAAATCCCAAAAATATGAATTATCCCCAACTTTTATAATTACCCCCAGAAAAGGATAAAAAGTAAACTATTTATTGGACTATACTATATGCTGTAATCGTATAGTCTATGAGCTCTGATTAAAAAGGGGTAATATCTCCGCCACTAAAATCATCATCAAAGTTATCAAAATCATCATTCATTTTGGAGGGTAATGTCATTGCGCCTCCGCCTCCCATTCCGCCATCATCAAAATCTTCTCCGCCTTGTATAGAGTCTAGAGCAGCAGTGTTGTATTCGGTGTCAAATGAGTCTAAGTTATCAAATTTGGCAAACTTCCCAATGAATTTTAAACGAACATCTTCTAATGAGCCGTTTCTGTGTTTTGCAATTATAATTTCACCTTGACCAGCACAAGGTGTGTTGTCAGGCCAAGTGTCTAGTTGGTAGTATTCGGGTCTATAGATAAAACAAACAATATCTGCATCCTGTTCAATAGCTCCAGATTCACGAAGATCGGAAAGCATCGGGCGTTTGTCGCCTCCACGAGATTCCACCGAACGACTCAGTTGAGATAAAGCAAGAATGGGTACGTTTAATTCCTTAGCAATTTCTTTTATCGATCTAGATATTGTACTAATTTCTTGCTCTCTATTTCCTCCAGAGCCTCCAGCAGACATTAATTGTAAATAATCAATTACTACTAGGTCTATATCGTGTTGAGATTTTAGTCTTCTACACTTTGCTCTCAATTCAAACACAGACAAACCAGGAGTGTCATCTATAAAAAGTGGCGCTTCCGAAAGTTTCTTTGTTCGTTCAAAAAACATATTAAACTTCTCTTTGGTGAAATTACCTTTTCTGATGTCCTCTGCTGGAATCTCAGATTCACCAGATATAAGTCTATTCACTAATTGCAACGAGCTCATCTCCAAAGAGAATACCGCACAAGGATGACCAAACTGTACCGCTACATTTCTTGCCAATGAGAGTACAAAAGCGGTTTTTCCCATACCCGGACGAGCAGCAATCACTACCATATCCGAACGTTGCCAACCGGCAGTTACCCTATCCAAATCATGAAAACCAGAAGGAATACCACTTACTCCATCTTCTTGTTCCATCGCTTTTTCGATCTCTTTTCCAGCTTGATACACCAAGTCTTTCATAGAGTCATAATTCTTACGAATATTGCCCTCTGCTACTTTAAATAAAGCACCCTCAGCTTCGTCTAATAAATCAAAAACATCGGTAGTTTCATCAAACGCTTTATTGATGATATTACTAGATACCTTTATGAGCTCTCTGAGAATATATTTCTGAGAGATAACACGGGCATGCGCTTCCGTGTTGGCAGTAGATGCCACACGATTGGTTAGTTGCGATATATAAAAAGGTCCGCCAACGTTCTCTATTTCGCCTTTTTGTCTTAATCGTTGTGTTACCGTGAGAATGTCAATAGGTTCGGATTCTCCAAAAAGTTCTTTTATAGCTTCAAATATTTTTGAATGTGCCTCTTTATAAAACGAATCTGGCTGGAGTATGTCAATCACATCATTCACAGGGTCTTTTTGAAGCATTAATGCTCCTAAGACAGCTTCTTCCATATCTAGGGCTTGAGGAGGAAGTTTTCCACCTGTTCCCATTTTGTTCTGATTAGAATATACTTTTCTTTTCCCGTTTGATTGCGGGGTATTCATTATTTCTCCTACTTGTTGTGACATGCCGCAAAGATATGTCGAATTGTTGATTTCTATTTATTTTGTGCTTCTAAAAGTTATGAATAACAGTTGTTAACAATTGTTCATATCTGCAATAGTATAAGTGCTTTGAAAACAAGTAGTTTACGTTATCCTTACTTGATTATAGAATGGCTTTTAGTGCTTTCTGTATATTTTTAAATTCAAATTCATATCCCGATTCGCAAATGATTTCTGGATATACCCACCTACTTTTTAAAATCAATTCAGCCTCAGTTCCTATAAATATAGCTCCCAACTTTAGCATCCATTTCGGATGGTTGATTCCATGTTTTACTTGCATAGTAGCCCTGAGTGCATGCATGAAATCATCATTTGTAATCGTATTTGGTGCTGTACAGTTTATAGCTCCAACTATTGATTTGTTTTCATATATATGCGCTATTATTCCCATGACATCGGCTATGTGTATCCAAGCAAATTTTTGTTTGCCATCGCCATGGTGTCCTCCTAGCCCATATTTGACTAGCTGGACTAATGGTGTTATGACTCCTCCGTTTTTTCCCAAAACCAAAGAGGTGCGTAATGCCACTTGCCGTGTGTTTTTGTGTGTTGTTGAGAAAAAAGCATGCTCCCATTTCTTAGCCACTCCCATAGAGAAATCAGTGCCAATTTCACCGTTTTTTTCGGTCATCATTTTATCTCTTGAATCTCTGTATATGGTCGCAGTACTTGCGTTAATCCAAAGTTTGGGAGCCTGCACACATCCTGCTATTGCTTTATGGAGCACATTTGTAGAGTCTATTCTCGAATTGATTATTTTGGCTTTGTTTTTTGTGTTGTATCTGCAATCAACACTTCTTCCGGTCAGGTTGATTAAAAGCTCAGCACCATCCAAGAGTTGCTCCCAGCCACCCATAGTTTTGGCATCCCAATATATTTCTTGGTAGTTTTCTTTTTTACACTCTTTTGGCGATCTTGTTAAGACGATTACACTCCACTTTTTTGATAAAAAGTACGCTGAGAGGTGCTTTCCCATAAACCCTGTTCCAGCTGCTATAATTATTGTTTTCATATTAATGTATTTAACGTATAAATAATTTCATCAACTTTTTCCAAAACCAATTTTCATTAGCATTCTCTACACGTGTGAGCATAGTGTCAGCCTGTTTCGCAAACTTTGAAATATCCTGTATTGTTTCCTTATATATAGTTATACTTTTAGGGTCACCATCCGTTATTTCTTGACAGTTTAATTCCTCTAGCAATCGAAGGAGTGGCAATAATTCTTTTTCATGTCTCATCTTTACAACCCGTTTGCTAACCACCCAAATATCTTTTTCGCCTCTAAAAAATTCTTTCCGTTCGCCTATTTTACTTTCTTTATATACTAAACCCCAGTCGATAAGGCTGCGAATATTCATATTAGCATTTCCTCTCGATATTTGTAGCGTTTCCATTACTTCTTCAGTCGATAAAGGCTGTTCTGCTACCAATAGTAAACCATGGATCTGTGCCATGGTCTTGTTTATTCCCCATTGAGATCCAAATACGCCCCAAGATGTGATAAACTTAAATTTTGCATCTGTTAATTTCATACTGTAAATATATATGAAAATTATTAAACTTTCAGTAAAAACTGAAAGTTTGTGTTTATTAATGCTATAAAAGATAAAAATAGTGCTTGTACAATCCAGAAAAGGAAGAACTTCAAGGAGAATAGAATAATATAGCAACGATTTAGTTATCATTTGGGCGTGTCCCAACGGGTCGGGCTATCCACTGTATCTCCCTATATCTCCAAAAAGATATAGGGAGGATGCCGTTTCTATCCCTCACGCAAAAAAATAAAACTGTAAAAATGAATTAAAATCGACTTGGATTCAACAAAGTTTTAATTTTTTCAGGCTTAAATTCAAGTAGTAAATGCAACTTTTATATTTGAAAAGTCATAATTTGAAGGGGGGATTATTTAAATCCGTTTTCTTTTTGTTGCATATAATCTTGTAAGATGATTACAGCACTTATCTCATCTACTAGGGCTTTGTTTTGTCTTTTCTTTTTACTCAACCCAGACTTGGCAATTGCTCTATGTGCTATTTTTGATGTAAAACGTTCATCAATACTATCAATTTTTATTGTTTTGTATTTTTTTGTAAGGTGTTTTTTTAGCTTTTCAATTTCAAATGAACTATCAGTTTTGGTGTTTTGTAATGTTTTAGGTTCGCCTATTACAATACATTCTACTGTGTTTTCTTGAATATACTTTTCTAAGTAGGAGAGTAGCTCACTAGAATGCACGGTACAAAGTCCCGAAGCTATAATTTGAAGATCATCAGTTGCAGCAAGTCCAACGCGTTTGGTTCCGTAATCTATTGAAAGTATTTTTGACATATTACAAAAGTAAGTAAGTTTACTAATAATAGAGGAAAATGCTTGTGTTAAAAAGCAGAAAGAGGTGTTATATCCAGCAATGGTATTATTAAATAACACCTCTTCAAGTTCTGTATAGGGCAGCTATAAAAACTCATTTCTTTCAAAAATAAAAGATAATGAATGATATGCGAAGTATATTTTTTTAGAATAGTCGTAGCTATTTTTAAAAAAAAATATACTGAAGTCAGATTGTTTAGTATCTATGTTCCCATAGGGTTTTCAGAGCGTCTCAAATACTGCTTCAAAATTTTTCCTTGTCTTTGAAAAGCTCTGAAAATTTTGATACGAAGGAGTTTTTAGAGTTGCCCTATAGCTGGTTAGATTTACACAAATAACATGTGTGTATTCTCTTCAGTTGCTCTATTATAGAAGTCTCCAATGGTAAGTATGCCATCTAGATCATCAATTAAATCTTTTTCACTTAAATGAAACATTTCTACAGCTAATTTACAAGCCCATAGCTTGCAACCTGAATCCGAAAGGATTTCTAAAAACTCCTCCACCGGAGGCATATCTAGTTTTTCCATTTCTTTTTTCATCATTTTAGTAGCAAGTGCCTCCATTCCTGGTAATCCTCCGAGCATAGTAGGCATGTGCATTGCTGGATTTCCTACTGTGGCTACGTGTAGGTGTTCCAGTTTGCTTTTGTTTATGGCTTCTAGTCCGAAGAATGTGAAGAATATTTCAGCTTCAATTCCTTCCATACGTGCCCCATTTGCCATTATAAATGCGGCATAGACATTTTCAAGTGTTGCTTTCGATAAGATAAACAACATTTTTTTTACATTAGTTTTTGGCATTTTTTTAAAATTTAATTATTTAGATACAGCTTTTTGGTTTTGGAATACCAGCTATTTTAGTCGAGATTTTTAAAGGACCTCCCGGAAATAAAGCATAAAATTCTTTAATGTTTATCACGCCACTCTTCTTTATTCCTCTTATTGAGAGCGCTTCTTCATTTTTATGCTTTCCTTGCAAGTAGTCGATTACTTCCCAGTGCTTATCTGTTAGATCTATTTCACATTCTTTGGCAATGTTTGTTGCTACCTCTTTGTTCCATTGAGAAAAATCCGTTAAGTACCCTTCTTCGTTTCTATTTATTCCGTCCATGATATTTATATTATTTGTTTTAGTTTTTCTTGTCAAAATGTTTTCCTTTTTCACTCATTGTAGCAGATACAAATGGTATATGCGTTCCTTTTATAAGCATATTCCAATAAATCCACCTAAAAGCCAATTTGCCCATATGGTTCATTCTAGTTTCTTTAAGTAGTTTTAAAGGGCCTAATCCAGGGAATGGAAACGAGCCTTCTACTGGTTCATGTGTGTAATTGAAATCTATAAGTAAAGCTTTACCATGTCCCGTTTCTATAAAGCAGTTCGCATGTCCATCAAATTTTTCTTTCAATTTTTTACCTGCAATGTATCGAAGCAAATTTTCTTCTAAAATCTCTGCTTCAAAATGAGCAACTGATCCTGCTTTTGATGCTGGTAGGTTAGATGCATCACCTATCACAAATATATTTTCGAACTTTTTAGATTGTAATGTCGCTTTATTTGTTGGGACAAAATTCATGTCATCTCCTAACCCTGATCTTTCAATCATTTCATCACCTAAATTGGTAGGAACAGTTACTAAAAGGTCATATTTAACCTCTTTTCCATCGTAAGAAATTATTTTTTTCTTTTTAGAATCAACTTCTTCTATGTTGAAGTCAACAACTTCCTTAATACCTTTATCTTCTAGTAAATAATGCAACGCTTTAGTTGCTTTTGGTTTTGTGAAAGCTCCCCCTAAAGGTGTTACAAATACTAATTCAACTTTATCTCGTATCCCTTTATTAATAAAAAAGGAGTCTGCTAAGAATGCAAATTCTAACGGAGCTACAGGGCATTTTATAGGCATTTCAGTTATGTGAACGACCATTTTTCCTCCTTTCCAATCTCTTAATTTATTTCTCAGGGCTTTAGCTCCTTCATACGTGTAGAAATCAAAAATACTTTTATGCCATTCAGAAGCTTTCATACCTTCTGTTTCTTCAGGAGCTATTTTTGTTCCTGTTGCCACGATTAAGATATCATAATCAATAGTCTGATGCTCTAATTTAACCTTATTCTTTTTGGGTAGTACTTTGTCAATCTTATCAAGAATATAATTAACCCCTTTAGGAATAAACTTTTCTCCTTTTTTCTTTACGTGTTTTGTTTTGTATAAGTCAAAAGGTAAGAAAAGAAACCCTGGTTGATAATAATGAGTCTTGTACTGATCCACAATAGTTATTTCCCACTCTTCTTTAGGTAATTTCTTGATCATATGATTTGCCATCATTGTTCCTGAAGTCCCAGCTCCTAATATTACTAGTTTTTTCATTTTGTTTTGATTATTAATTCACAGTAAAGGTAGTATGGCTAAAAAGAGTAGGACTGACTATACTCATATTAGAATATGAAAAATAGTTGATTTTGAGTATTGTTTTTTAAGCAGAAAAAAGCCCTTTATTATCGCTAATAAAATGCTTGAAACAGAAATTTTTGATATGTTGGTATACCTGATTTTCTCTGATTTGAGTGTGATGCAACTACTTGATTGTAAATAGAACGTTTTTTCTATACGCATTCTAATAGAAAGTAGTAATTTTGCAAGCTTATGCATAAAGCAGGATTTGTAAATATTATAGGAAGCCCAAATGTTGGGAAATCAACTTTGATGAATAGGTTGGTTGGCGAGAAGTTGTCGATAATAACTTCTAAACAACAGACCACTCGTCATAGAATCATGGGGATGGTTAATGGTGAAGATTATCAAATGGTCTTTAGTGATACGCCTGGCGTTTTAGCACCAAGTTATAAGTTACATGAAAATATGATGCAGTTTGTTTCAACTGCTTTGAATGACGCAGATGTCATTCTATTGGTAACGGACTTGTTTGAAAAAGAAACAACGCATAAAGAAACTTTAGAACGAATTCAAAAACATGCTGCACCTGTATTAGTTTTGATCAATAAAGTGGACTTAAACACTGATGACACTAAATTATTAGCGCAAGTAGAAAATTGGAAACAATTAATTCCTAGAGCAGAGATACTTCCTGTTAGTGCTTTGCATGGCTTTAGTACCGATTTTATACTTCCTCGTATAGTAGAATTGTTGCCAGAAGGAGATCCTTTTTTTCCAAAAGATGAATTGACAGACAAACCAATGCGATTCTTTATATCCGAAATCATTAGAGAAAAGATTTTTGAAAACTATAGTAAAGAAGTTCCTTATTCTACTGAGGTAGTTGTCGAATCGTACATTGAAAAAGAAACAATAGTTGATATTCGTGCTATTATTTATGTCTCTAGAAATTCTCAAAAGCCTATAATTATAGGTCATCAAGGGAAAAAGATTAAAAAAGTAGGAACAGAGGCTCGTAGAGATATTGAGGCTTTTATTGATTCTAAAGTGTTTTTAGATCTCTATGTCAAAGTGGATAAAGATTGGAGAGATAAAGACAAAGAACTTAAGAAATTTGGATATCATTAAATTCAAACTTAATAAATTAACACAAAATACTACAATTATTATGGGAAACATGGTAGCCATAGTAGGAAGACCAAATGTTGGAAAATCTACACTATTTAATAGATTAACACAATCCAGACAAGCTATTGTCAAGGAAACAAGTGGCGTTACCAGAGATCGACATTACGGACGTTCCCACTGGAATGGCGTTGATTTTTCTTTAATAGATACCGGAGGTTTTGTTCAGGGGTCTGATGATATTTTCGAAGGAGAAATTAGAAAACAAGTTCATATTGCTATTGAAGAAGCGAGTGTGGTTGTTTTTCTAGTAGATGTAGAAACAGGTGTAACCGATTTAGATGAAGCTGTTGCCGATGTATTGAGGAGAAGTAAAAAACCAGTTTTAGTGGCATCCAATAAAGTTGATAATCATGAGCGAGCGCTCAATTCTTTTGAATTTTATAACTTCGGGTTAGGGGAAGTTTTTAGTATCTCCGCTATAAATGGTTCAGGAACTGGCGAATTCTTAGATGCATTAGTTGATAGTTTTGAAGATACCACTTTTGTAGATCCAAACGAAGGATTGCCACGTATTGCTATCGTTGGAAAACCAAATGTAGGTAAGTCTTCTTTGACTAATGCCTTAGTAGGAAAAGAAAGAAATATCGTAACTGATATCTCAGGGACAACACGAGACAGTATTGATACGAGATACAATTTCTTTGGTTTTGATATGGTATTGGTAGATACTGCAGGTATTCGAAAAAAAGGAAAAGTTCATGAAGATATTGAGTTTTACTCAGTAATGCGTTCTATCCGAACTATTGAAAATAGTGATGTTTGTCTTTTTATGCTTGATGCAGAAGATGGTATTCAAACACAAGACATGAATATTTTTTCTGTAATTGAAAAAAACAGAAAAGGTATGGTTGTGTTGGTTAATAAATGGGACAAGGTAGAGGGAAAAGAAACAAATTCTATGAAGGAATTTGAAGAAAAAATTAAAGAGAGATTAGCTCCTTTTACTGATGTTCCCATTCTATTTGTTTCGGCTTTGACCAAGCAAAGAATTCATAAAGCTCTTGAGGTAGCTATGGAAGTTTATGAAAACAGAACACAAAAAATTTCTACATCTGAATTAAATGAGGTAATGCTAAATATTATTGAACGATATCCGCCACCAGCATATAAAGGTAAATATATCAGAATTAAATATGTAACGCAATTGCCCAATCATGCACCTGCTTTCGCTTTCTTTTGTAACTTACCACAATACATCAGAGATGCTTATAAACGCTTTCTTGAAAACAAAATGAGAGAGCATTTCGATTTTACTGGAGTACCTATTCGCTTATTCTTTAGAAAAAAGTAAATTAAACTCTAAATTATCTAAAACATTATCTTTTTAATACTACGTAACCCGTCATTGGGTCACTATCTGGTTTTAGTATTTAAAAATAAGTTCCAAAAGTATTGTTTTGGTCTTTTCGTAAATATTGATCTTATTATCTCACCAATACCACATTACCTCTAAATTCTTGAGCATCTCCATTGTTGTATTCAACCTCTACGAAATAAAAGTACGATCCAGAAGGCGATTCTTCTCCTGCAAATGAATATCCATCCCAACCTCCGAAAGGAGTGTTCCATTCGTAAATGATTTGCCCCCATCTATTAATGATTTGAGCATGTAATGTTTTTATGCCTCCTCCAGATACCGAAAACACATCATTTACGTCATCTCCATTCGGTGAGAATATATTAGGAACTAAGACTTCTGATAATTCATAAACAGTAATGATAGTTGTGTCAGAATCGGAGCAGCCATATTGATCAGTAATGGTTAAGATAGCTTCAAACTCTCCAAAATCGGTGTAGGTATAGTCGGTGTTTTGCGAGTTGTCATAGTCGCCATTGCCGAAGTCCCACGAATAATCAAGTCCAATCCCCGATGATGAATCAGTAAAAGTAACATATAGAGGTTGATCTCCTTCAGCTGGGTCAGCAATCATATTGGCTATCGGAGCTTCACTGTTAACCACGTTTACAATTGCTGTGCTGTTACATCCGTTAGGAGCGATAATGTTTAATACATAGTCACCATTGCTATCTATGGTTGGGGTGCTTGTTTGATCGCCATTAACAATAGAACCATTTATAGTTGTCCATTGATAGGTTACGCCACTCTGAGAACCAGATGCATCTAAATTTATTTGAGTGATAGTACACGTTAATGTATCTGCTGTGCTTATATTTATAATAGGAGAAATGGTGTCGATTGCAACCATTTCGGCTATGTTGTTTAAGTTAGTACAACCATTAGAGCTTGTTATAATTAATGTATAAGTTCCATCTAAGTCAACCGTGGGAGTAGGGGTGTTAGCACCGTTAGTAATATTACCATCGTTAGTGTTCCACAGGTAGGTGTTTCCTGTACCCGTAGAAGTCGAAGCATCAAGAGTACAGGAAACACCTACCTGTGGAACACTAACGATGGTAATATTACTAACGGTGCTAACACCCCTACTCCCACGGTTGACTTAGATGGAACTTATACATTAATTAT
>CAMZLL010000057.1 GCA_947311505.1 uncultured Cryomorphaceae bacterium | reverse complement strand
TAACACCAAAAGTAAGATATGCACCTATGATTATCAGAATAATCATTAAGCCTTTACCTCCAATGTTTAATATTTTATTAATATCCATTCTATCTCGTTGGTTGATGTGTTAGTAAAGTTCGGTAAGAAATAATTCTTAATTAGAGTTACTTACTAAACTTAATTTATCAATTAAAAAATAGATAGAATGGATATTAATAAAATATTAAACATTGGAGGTAAAGGCTTAATGATTATTCTGATAATCATAGGTGCATATCTTACTTTTGGTGTTATGAAACTCGGAAATCCGTATGCTTGGAGTATAGAAGATATAAACTCAGCAGGGATAGAAATCGTAGAAAATTCTGACAACGAACGTAAGACTAAAGAAGGTGCTTCCTTTAAAGCAACGAGTGAGTTGTTAACTCAAGAAGAATTAGATCACAAAATTGAAGCAGAAGGTACTGCATTAAGAGATGAATTACTAAAAGAACAAGACGCTCAATTGGTTACAACTCTTAATTTTACTAAGATGTTACTTTATATTGCTATATTCTTGATTGTAGCAGGGGCTATATTAGGTGTCGTTTTAGCTCCTAAAAAGTTTATCGTTGGAATAATAGGTATGCTTGTTTTTGCAGTAATGATGTACTTGATATACACTTCTGCAGGTGGAGATATACCAGGGTTTTATACTGCTAGAGAAGCTGGTATTGCATTAGAGAAACCTGATTATGTAACAGCTTATACATTTGATAACTGGAAGATGGCAAGTGCAGCTCTTACTGGGTCAATGGTTTTGATTGGTATTGCAGTGTTAGGTATTATAGCTTCAAGTGTAGTGAAGTTGTTAAAAATATAATCACAGAATTAATTCGCACATAATATGGCAAGAGATTTAGAAGAAATAAACGCAAGTTCGATGGCAGATATCGCCTTCTTACTGTTGGTGTTTTTCTTGGTAACATCTACTTTTAATAAAGATTTGGTACTGGAAGAAAAATTACCACAGAAGATGGATGTAAATCAACCTGCTGTAAAAGTTAAGCCTTGGAATGTGTTGCAAATTACCGCAAACAAAAATGATGATGTTTCGCTTCAGACCATTGATGATCATTTTGAATATGTACCGAAAGGGGACTATTCTTTAATTACTGAATGGGTAGAGGAGTTCTACAAGCACCCAAGTTCTGACGATAATCATATCTGGCCAGCTACTACTAAACTGACCACTAAAATGGCAATGGACAGTTCTAATAAATATAAATTATTGAGTGCAAGTGCTGAGGTTGAATTTTACCAAAAAATGTACGATAATAAAGCTAAGATTTGGAAAAAAAGAAGTGACGCTGCTGAAATGTTTGGGGGCGCATTTACATTACTTTCAGACAAAGCAGTAATGGCAATAAAGTTAGATAACTCTACTAAGTTTAAAACATATATTGAGATTTTAGATGCCATATATGCAGGTATCAATCCGTATAGAGATGAGTTGTGTATGGAATATTTTGATAGACCGTATTCATCATTAAATCCTAAGATAGAGGAAGAAGAAAAAATCATAAAAGCATTAGATATTGTATATCCAAAGCGAATTATGAAAACCAAAGGAATTGCAGGTAAAGAATAAAAAAGAATAATATGTCAAAATTTTCAAAAGGTAAAAAAAGAAAGAATCCGGCTATTTCTACGGCTTCACTTCCTGATATTGTATTTATGCTGTTATTCTTCTTTATGGTAACAACCAAACCAAGAAAAGCAGAGAATTTTGTAGAGTTGAAAGAACCGACCTTGAAAGAAACTGTAGTTTTGGATAAAGATAAATCCAAACTATATTTCCACGTAGGGATGCCAAAAGGACAAAAAAACTCTGTTCATAGAGTTTTTGTTGACGGTCAATTGGTTCAAAACTATACAGAGATTAGTCAATATCTAAAAGTTTTTAGAACTACGATTGATGAAGCACAATATCAAGATTTGATCAATGTATTCAAAGTAGATGAAGGCGCGCCAATGGGCGATATCAAAAAAATTCAGGATGAGTTGAGAGAGCAGGATGCCCTTACAGTTCAATATTCTTCTAAGAAAAAATAAAGAATTTAATTGTTTAAAAGCCATTCGAACAGAATGGCTTTTTTTTGCCCTGTTTTTTAACTTATAAAGATTAAAGGATAATTTACGGAATTAACAAACATTTAATAAAAGAAAATAGATAAGTTTGTAAGTATGACAAAGAAAAAACTACTATTACAAGATTGTATAGCCAATGTTGCTGAATTTCATGATGCATTTGGTATTGGTAACGAACAAGGGCCTGTTGCAGATGTGGGAGCGAATACGTATGAGTTGCGTTTCAACTTAATGAAAGAAGAAAACGAAGAATATTTAGAAGCAGCACGAAACGGTGATCTGGTTGAAATAGCAGATGCTTGTGGAGATATGTTGTATATTTTGTGTGGTACATTACTCAAGCATGGATTGCAGCACAAAATAGAAGAAGTGTTCACCGAAATTCAACGTAGTAATATGAGTAAACTGGATAAAGATGGAAATGCAATCTACAGGGAAGATGGAAAAGTTATGAAATCTGATTTGTATTTCAAGCCAAACATTAAAGATATATTAGCCATTTAATGTCAAAATCATCTGCACAGAATCATCTAATCATCATGCGTAAAAACGCTGAACTCGGAAAAGTGAAAACGAGATTAGCAAAAGACGTTGGAGATCAAAAAGCTTTAGAAATTTATCACGAGTTATTGCGTTATACAGAACAAGTGGCTCGTCCAGTTCAAGCCATAAAAAAATGTTTCTACTCCGAATATATAGCCAATAACGATCTTTTTGACGATAAAAATTATGAAAAGTTAATCCAACACGGAGTCGATTTAGGAGTGCGTATGTACAATGCGCTAACCAATAGCTTTGGGGAATGGGCAACCAAAGTAATTGTCATTGGAGCAGATTGTTTTGAGATCAATTCTGGTTTAATTGAAGAAGCGTTTAGGGCTTTAGAAAATCATGATATTGTTTTCGGACCTGCAAAAGATGGGGGGTATTATTTAATAGGAATGAAACAACCCATCAAGGAGTTATTTTTGGAAAAAGAATGGAGTCACGAAAATGTATTACTAGACGCATTAATAGAAGTTAAAAATTTAAAACTAACGCACTACCTGTTGCCCACCCTGAGCGATGTAGATTACGTTGAAGATTTGCCCCAAGATATAAAAGCACGATTATTATGAAACAACTAACCGAAGCCGTAAAATATATTGAATCAATAGTCAATTTCAAACCCGTTATAGGAATAGTGCTAGGAACTGGATTAGGTAATCTCATCAACGAAATAGACGGGGCATACGAAATAGCTTATGAAGATATTCCTCACTTCCCATTATCCACAGTAGAGTTTCATTCTGGTAAACTCATATTTGGAACACTAGGAGGCAAGAAAATAGTAGCCATGCAAGGTAGAATGCATTTTTACGAAGGCTACACTATGAGCGATGTAGTTTTTCCAATAAGAGTCTTAAAGCTATTGGGAATAGAAAAATTGTTTTTATCGAATGCTGCTGGAGCAATTAACTTAGATTTCAAAAAAGGTGATTTGATGCTGATAGAAGATCATGTCAACCTGTTTCCTTCACATCCATTGATTGGTACCAACGATGAGCGACTAGGTGTACGTTTTCCAGATATGCAATACGCTTACCATCCTGCCTTAAATTCCAAAGTTGCAGAAGCCGGTGCTGAATTAGGATTGAACCTTAGAAGAGGTGTTTATATCACAGCGCAAGGTCCAATGTTGGAAACCCCTGCCGAATATAGAATGCTCAGGAAATTAGGAGGAGATGCCGTAGGTATGAGTACTGTACCCGAAGTCATTGCTGCCAATCATATGAGCTTGCCTTGTTGTGCCATATCTGTATTGACTGACGAATGCAATCCAGATGATTTAAAACCCATTGATATCGAAGAAATAATCGCAGTAGCTGGCAAAGCAGAACAAAAATTAACAAAGTTGTTTGTAAAAGTTATGGAGAATTTAGAATAAATCCCCTCAAAATAAAATACCTTTATACAAATAATAAAAACGAAAATAAATAGAACAATATGAATAGTCAATTCAATCCAAACGAATTTCAAAAATTTGCAACCAAGCACATGGGTATTTCAAGCACTACAATGCACAAATATATGTCTGCAATAAGTAACGTGCCTGTAGGAATGACTCCAAACATTATAGAAGAGCGAAGTATGAATGTTGCGATTATGGATGTGTTCTCTCGCTTGATGATGGACAGAATCATCTTTTTAGGCACGGGTATTGACGATTATGTTTCTAATATAATTACAGCACAATTGTTATTCTTAGAATCAATGGACGCATCTAAGGATATTCAAATATATGTTAACTCTCCAGGAGGAAGCGTATATGCAGGTCTTGGTATTTACGATACCATGCAATATATCAATCCAGATGTGGCTACTATATGTGTAGGAATGGCAGCATCTATGGGAGCAGTATTGTTATGCGCAGGAGCAGAAGGAAAACGTTCTGGTCTTAAGCATTCAAGAGTTATGATTCACCAACCATTAGGAGGTGCATCTGGACAAGCGTCTGATATCGAAATCACACATAGAGAGATTCAAAAGTTGAAGAAAGAATTGTACGAAATCATTGCACACCATTCAGGTAAATCTTACGAACAAGTTTGGGAAGATAGTGATCGTGATTATTGGATGATAGCTAATGAAGCAAAAGAATACGGAATGATTGACGAAGTTTTGATAAGAACGAAATAGTCAAATACGAATTATAAGAAACGGTTTGTTGAGTCGATATTAGACTTAGCAAACCGTTTTTTTGTGATAGACTCTAACGTTTATAGCAAAAAAAAAACCCTTGAATTTCTTCAAGAGGATTTTTTAGACTTGCCCTTAAGTTAGCACTATATTAATTAAAAATGCAAAGCACTTTTGTTCCAAGCATCTAAAGCAGCTTCTTTTACAGCTTCCGAATACGTAGGATGCGGATGACAGATACGAGCCATGTCTTCAGCAGACGCTCTGTACTCCATAGCAACTACAGCTTCCATTATCAAATCGGCAGCTCTAGCAGTTACCATATGTACGCCCAATACTTCATCAGTCTCTTTGTCAGAGATTATTTTTATTACACCCTGTATATCCATACTTGCACGAGCTCTTCCTAAAGCTCTTATTGGGAATTGACCCACATTGTATTCTTTTCCAGTAGCTTTTACTTCTTCCTCAGTTTTACCTACAGCAGCTACTTCAGGCCAAGTGTAAACTACACCAGGTATCAAATCGTAGTTGATGTGTGGTTTTTGTCCATTCATCAACTCTGCTACAAATACACCTTCTTCTTCAGCTTTATGAGCAAGCATAGGACCTTTTATTACATCACCTATAGCATAAATGTTGCTCACAGAAGTTTGCAAATGATCATTCGTAGGAATTACCCCTCTTTTGTCTGTTTCAATGCCTACATTTTCTAAGCCCAATCCTTTAGTAAACGGTTTTCTACCCACAGCTACCAAACAGTAGTCTCCTTCTACGACCACTTCTTTATTCTTTTTATCCGTAGCATGTACTTTTACCCCCGTCCCAGTGTTTTCTACTTTCGTTACCGAATGATTAAATTTGAATTTGAACCCTTCTTTTTTCAAAATTCGTTGCAATTCTTTTGCCACTGTTTTGTCCATCGTAGAGATAATAGAATCTGCATATTCTACCACCGTAACGTCAGATCCCAAGCGAGCATAAACAGACCCTAATTCTAGTCCGATAACACCTCCACCAATTACGATTAAGTGTTTCGGGATTTCTTTTAAGTTCAATGCCTCCGTAGAGGTCAATATTCTGTCTTTATCTGGCTCCATACCAGGAAAGAAATTAGGTTTAGAACCAGTAGCAATGATTACTTTATCTGTTTGAATGTTTTTTTCACCCTCTTCACTTACTACTTTTATCGTGTTTTTATCTACAAACGAACCCAATCCGTGAATAACTTCAATCTTGTTTTTGTCCATTAGATATTGGATACCATCACAAGTTTGTTTTACCACACCGTTTTTACGTGCTACTAATTTTGCTAAATCTACCGATAATGCACCAGTTGTAATTCCATGCTCTTCAAAAGAATGCTTAGCATTAAAATAATGCTCACTAGAATCTAACATCGCTTTAGAAGGAATACACCCCACATTAAGACAAGTACCTCCAAGTGTACTGTATTTTTCTATAATTGCGGTCTTCATTCCCAATTGTGCGCATCTAATAGCTGCTACATATCCTCCAGGTCCAGAACCAATAATGGTTACATCGTATTTACTCATAATATCGTTTTGTTTTTGAGTTACTCATTGCGTTTTTTAATAAGAATTTTTGCTTTCTTATTAATTCAGTTGGCTAAGATAATTGATAGTTTTTGAATGTCCTTAATTTGAACTAAAAAAAATACCAAAGATAAAAAGCGATGATACCAATTAAGGCTGTTACAACGGCATTACCGCCTGATAAAGAGTAAGTTGTTGTTTTTTTTAACAATGAAGAAATTGATTAAAATAAGTTCTTCCCCAAAGCAAACGGATCATTGTGCAATGTTCTTCAATATCTAATTCTGTATTCATTATAATTAGGGCGTACCCCTTCGGGTCGGGCTATCCACTATATCTCACGAAAGCTTTTTTGGAGCTTTCGTGAGGATGCCGTTCCTATCCCTCACGCAAAAAAAAGATGCAAAACAAACATTCTCAAACCCATAAGCTTGGTAAGGAAATTTAAAAAAGTTTTCAACGAGCGTTTTTATTCTCAAATTTATAAGCTTACCTTTGCCATCCAATTAAAGGAAAACTATGCTTACTATTGACACATCAGTTACCAAAAACCCAAAATTACACCACTATTTATTAGGTGCTGTAGGGCCTCGACCCATTTGTTTTGCAAGTACTGTGGATATAGATGGCAATAGAAACATAGCTCCCTTTAGTTTTTTCAATGTATTTAGTAGCAACCCACCTATTGCGGTTTTTTCTCCAGCTAGAAGCGGTCGCACAGGCGAGCAAAAAGATACATTACTAAATGTGCTAGATGTTCCAGAAGTGGTTATCAATATAGTAAACTATGATATGGTGCACCAAATGTCATTGGCAAGCTCTCCGTATGGAGCAGATATAGATGAGTTCGTAAAAACAGGATTGACACCCATAGATTCAGAAATGATTCGTCCAGCTAGAATAGCAGAATGCCCCGTACAAATGGAGTGTAAAGTTACCGAAGTAAAATCCCTTGGAGAAGGTGGAGGTGCAGGAAATTTAATTATTTGTGAGGTGCTCAAAATTCATATAAAAGACGAAGTCTTAGACGAGAATCAAATGATTGACCAAAAGAAAATTGACCTTGTAGCTCGTATGGGAGGAAATTGGTATTGTAGAGCAGATCAAAATTCTATGTTCGAAATAGCTAAACCAATTACCACTTGTGGAGTAGGTGTGGACAGTATTCCCAAGGAAATTATTGAGAGTGGAAATTTCAGCCCAAACGAATTAGGTCAATTGGGCAATATTGAACAATTCCCAGACGAAACAGAGGTAAACGATTATAAATTATTAGAGTTGAGCGAAATCTTTATGGAATATGAAGATGATGCGGTAACTTTAGAATTAGAATTACACAAAAAAGCCAAATTGCTTTTGCTCGAAGGAAATAGAGATGAAGCATGGAAAACATTACTGGCATTTAACAATTAAGAAAAATAAACACGTAGATTTAATAATAAAAAAGTAAATAAAACAAAATGGAATTAAAAGTACAAGGAAGAATTAAAGTAATCAACGACTTACAAACTTGGGATTCAGGTTTTTCAAAAAGAGAATTTGTAATCACTACACAAGAGCAATATCCACAAGATGTAAAGTTTGAAGCAATAAAAGATAAAGCAGCTCAATTAGATACCCTTAATGTTGGTGACGATATCGAAGTTTCTTTTAATCTAAGAGGAAATGAATACAATGGAAAATATTATGTAAATCTTCAAGCCTGGAAACTCGCTAAATCTGGTGCTCCAGCAGCGGCAGCTCCAGCTCCAACTGCTCCAGATACCACATTAGAACCAATGACTGAAGCGGAAGATGATTTACCATTCTAGCTAAAACGAGTATAAGAAGAAGTTCTTAAAAGTTAGCCTGTTTGATTTGTTTCAAGCAGGCTTTTTTATGGAGTGAATTTATGTACATTTGCAACCTGTGAATACGCAACAAAACATATTAAAATCAATTGAAAATCCTAAAGATTTAAAAAAAATAAACGTTGCCAAGCTTCAAGAAGTTTGTGATGCTCTGCGTAGTTTAATTATTAAAACAATGTCAAACAATCCTGGACATTTAGGAGCTAGTTTGGGAACGGTAGAACTTGCAGTAGGTTTACATTATGTTTTTGATACTCTAAACGAGCCTTTGGTTTGGGATGTAGGGCATCAAGCCTATGCGCATAAAATTCTAACAGGGAGAAAAAATAGTTTTGAAAACATTAGAAATCTGAACGGAATTTCTGGATTTCCTAGCATTCAAGAAAGCGAATACGATAGCTTCGGAACAGGGCATAGCTCCACTTCAATTAGTGCTGTGTTGGGTATGGCATGTGCCAGTTTGATAAAAGGCAATTTTGATGGCAATCACATAGCAGTCATAGGAGATGGAGCACTTACAGGAGGAATGGCTTTTGAGGCGCTCAATCATTTAGCTGATACCAAAGCAAATGTTTTGGTAATTGTCAATGATAACAATATGTCTATTGATGATAATGTGGGAGGTTTGCAAAAACATCTCAATTCCATAACCGACCAAAACAATGTTTTTACCCAATTGGGCATCCCTTATTATGGAACTATAAACGGCAACAGCTTGCAAGAGTTGTTGGAAGCGCTTACATTTCAAAAAACAGTTAAAGGCCCAAGGGTTTTGCATATAAAAACAGTTAAAGGCTATGGTTATCATGCTGCCGAAGATGGAGATACTACGCTATGGCATGCACCTGGAAAATTTGATATAGAAACTGGAAAAGTAGAAAAAAACAGTTCTGAAACGAGAAAAACCTATCAAGATATTGTATCTAAATCGCTTTGTACACTTGGGACTCTTAACTCAAAGGTAGCTGTTGTTACACCGGCCATGGCATCAGGCTCTAAGTTACTCGAATTTAAAAAACTTTTTCCCAATCGTTTTTTCGATGTAGGCATAGCCGAGCAGCATGCGGTTACGTTCTCAGCAGGATTGGCAAAGTCTGGTACGCTACCGTTTTGTGTCGTTTATTCTACTTTTTTGCAACGAGGATATGATCAATTGATTCATGACGTTGCTTTGCAAAATTTACCCGTAGTATTCTTAATTGATAGAGCAGGTTTTGTTGGTAACGATGGAGCTACGCATCACGGAGCTTTTGATTTGGCGTTTTTAAATTGTATTCCAAATATGAGGATATTAGCTCCAATGGACGAGCAAGAGCTAGAAGCTATGTTACTAGAGGTTTCTTCATCTTTAGAAGCCCCCGTGGCTATTCGATATCCACGAGGGACAGGAGCGCTTAATTTTCCGTTTCCCAAAAAGAAATTGGGTGCAGCTATTTGGAAAATACAAACCGTTAAAAATGGAAACGAACATGCAGTAATAAGCATTGGAGCAATTGGAAATACAGTAAAAACTGTTTTAAAGGATCTACCTCATAGCCATTATGATCTTAGATGTGTCAAGCCATTAGATATAGTCGGTCTGAAAATGATTTTTGATACGCATAACAAAGTTACTATAATCGAAGATGGAATCGCTCAAGGTGGAATAGGCTCTCAAATTATTTCTTGGGCAGCTCAGAATGGATATTCCAATGCTGTAAAACTCAAAGGCTATCCAGATAAATACATTCAGCATGGATCAATGGAAGAATTATATGCGAGTATCGGAATGGGTGAAATTGGACTGAGAAAGTTGCTCATTTATTTTGACGGTTAGAAACTTTTTTGCTTCAGGATTTTTTATGTAAGCATTCCATAACCCAACATTGCTACACCCTTTTAAAAACGGTAATATCAGATTTTGAAATTCCTATTTTCATTTTTTAGTCTTTAAGAACTGCAATACATTTTAATTCTATAGAAATAGGAGAGGGGAGTGCATTGATTTCTACAGTAGTTCTACAAGGTTGATTGCTCTGAAAATATTCTGCATATACTTTATTGTAGGTTTTGAAGTCTCGTTTCATATCTGTTAAGAATGTAGTTACATCTATCAAGTCGTCCCACGATGCTCCAGCTTCTTCTAAGATAACTTTTACATTATCAAATACACTACGACATTGTGCTTCGAAATCAAATGCTTCATAGTTTCCGTTTTTGTCATATTTCAACCCAGGAATGTTTGCTTCTTCACTGCCCGAACCTGCTGCTCTAGGTCCTACACCTGATAAAAAAAGTAAATTACCAGCTTTTCTAGTGTACGGATATAAACCCATTGGCTTGGGTGCTTTGCTATTGTTTGATTTTTCCATTTAACAAAGATACTAAAAAGACTTTTTTAACTAGCTTGATAGTTACTGAATTTGGTGTCAAAAACTACAAAACGACCACAAAGCCTATGTGAATTGCATAATTATTTTGAGAAAATAAATGATTTTTTCGAAAGCATTAAGATCTCGTTAAAATAATATAATCTTGGAGTACTATCTTAAGAAAAGATACTTTTTTCTTTGGAACCTCAGAAAGTCCTAGTTCTTTGACTGTTTTATCGCAGATTTCTCTAACTAAAGATTTGTGAGCGTCATTGGGAATCTTTTTCAGTCGTTCCAGACTATTTTTAATCAAAAGCATATCTTCGTCAGTAAACTTAGTTACCATTGGATAACTAGGTTTGTAATCTTTTGTGCTTTTGATGTTTAATATATCAATGATACTAAATTCTTTGGACGGTCTTAATTTTATGACCATAGTGTTGGCCACAACATCGCCCAATCTTTGTCCTCTTTCGTTTGATAATGAAATAAGCAATGCAAACCCTCCCAAAGAAATAATGTTGTCGGTCAATCGAAAAATCCATCGCAGGAAGAAATCTCCGATAGAAGGTTTGGAGCCATCTACATTGACTACTTTTATTCCCATAGCCATCTTACCTATTGTTTGTCCGCCAAAAAGAGCTTCACAGAAAAAAGAATAAAAAAAACCAGGAATCATTGACATGTACATAAATAGAATTATCACGTTGTCAAAATCGTTATAACCTCCAAAATCTGAAAAGATTGACACAAATAAAAGATTGACAGTAGTCAGATAAAAAAACACGATAATCACATCCAAAATATTGGCAACAATACGAGAAATGACGGGGGCAATTTCGTATTGAATAACGACATTATATGTGGTGACTATATCGGCTGTTTTCACGCGTTAAATATTTGGTTTTTAAAATACAACTTTTTGGAGTGTAATTATACGTAAAACTTATGATTATGGAATATATCTTTGGGTAAATTTAAAAAATAATTGGGCTTATCCTTTTTATTCCTTGTTTTTTGGTACTTTGGTCATTCAAATTTAAAAAAAATAGTGAAAGAGACTACCTTTATAAATCAAAACAAAAAAAAGTGGGCAACATTTGAAAAAATGTCCAAGCAAAATCAAAATGACCCAGATAAAATGAGTCAGTTGTTTGTGGAGCTTACTGATGATTTATCCTACGCTCGCACTCATTACCCAAAAAGATCTGTAAGGGTTTATCTCAATTCTCTTGCGCAGAGAGTGTTTCATGACTTGTACAAGAAACAACGAGAACCACTTTCTAAGTTTTTCACCTTTTGGACAACCGATTTGCCCTTGCAAATGTTTGCTGCTAGGCATGCTGTGTTGGCAGCTTTTGTCATCTTTACACTCGGCATGCTAATTGGCGCTGTATCTACGTATGACGACCCAGATTTCTTGGGTGCTGTAATCGGTTATGACTATGTGGACATGGCGGAGCAAAATATTGCCAACGGTAAGCCTATGAGTGTATATGGAGGAGACTCCGAAGCTATGAGCTTTGGACAAATAGCCATAAATAATATGAGGGTCGCTTTTATTACTTTCGTGTTGGGGGTGTTTTTCAGTTTAGGTTCAGGTGTCTTTCTGTTTTTTAATTCTATTATGGTTGGTGCGTTTCAATGGTTTTATGTGGTCAGAGGTTTGACACTCACGTCTTTTCTAACCATTTGGATTCATGGAGCTTTTGAAATTCCTGCCATCATCCTAGCTGCAGCAGCTGGCATCACTATGGGTAATGGACTCTTGTTTCCTGGTACGCTTTCTAGAGGTCATTCATTTGTACTTTCTGCAAAAAAAGGAGTAAAAATGATGATTGGATTGATTCCTGTTATAATCATAGCTGCTTTCATTGAAGGCTTCGCTACTCGACATACCGTTATTTCTACAGACGGAAATCCTTTAGCAAGTGAATGGCCCGACAGTTTGAAGTGGTTGTTTATCTTGTCATGTTTTGGCATAATTCTTTTGTATTTTATCATCTATCCATTTATAGTAGCTCGCAAACATAATTTCACAGGAACGATAGAAAAAAGTCCGCAATACATCGAGAAAAAAGAGTTGATACTCTATAAAATAAAAGATGCAGGGGAATTGTTTAACGATACGTTTATTAGCCTTAGAAAAGTACTTGGCTTTTACAGTAAAGTATTTTTACTTACAATTCCTTTTAATATTGTCTATCTATTCTTGTTGTTTGAAAAGACTCCTTTTTTTTACTATAAACATCAAGCGAATGGTGGGGGACCTATTGGTCGTGTAGCAAAGATAATTGATAACTTAGAAAAATTATTTGTATGGAATTCCTATATAGATGTAAGTTTGTTCTTTTTTCAAGTATTTGTATTTGCATTTAATGCATTTGTGATTCTATATGCGTTCAAAACGCTAATAATCAACAAATCAAATCCTTCTTTCAAAGGGTTTTTTCGTCTTTTTTTAAAAACATTCTGGGTGGTTTTCTTAGGGTTTTCATTAATGGGCATCATAGTATCTCAGCTTCCATTTGGTATCATGCTAATCTGTGTGGTTATTACACCATTTTTATTTATGTGGATAATTCCGATCGTGATCAGTACGGAAAAGTACGGAAAAGCGCTCAATCATGGGTTTACTAAGCCCTGGAAGGCATGGGGAACGGGGATTGGGTTATTTACAGCAATAACCCTAACATTGGGCTTAATTTATATTTTTGCCGGCTTACCTATTGACATTTTTAAAGACATGGCAATGGAATGGTTTGTAATTCCATTAGCAGATGATCCTCAGTATATTTTTGTTATGGTAGATGCTAGCATTTATATTACTTTTTCGCATTTCCTTTTCCCTATTTATTTGATAGGATTTAGCTTACTGTATTATTCTGTATTGGAAAAAGAAGAGGCAAGAGGATTGTTTAAAAGGTTAGAGCATTTCGGAAAAAAAAGTAAAATTTACGAAACAAAAGGTGAAGGGAAATATTAAATATGCATATCGATTACTATTTGTAGTTTGGATATTCCTTTGGAATGCTCCTAATGTTATTGGGCAAAACAATCAAGAAGATTATCTCAATTCTAAACAAGAGAAAAACACGTTTGATGACCAAAAATGGAAAAAACTAAAAAGAAAATTACAAACAGAATCTTCGGGGTCTCAAAAAGCAAACAAAGATGGTTCAGATGGTTTTGCCCCATCGAGTTATAACAACGAACAGCAGGAAGATGCTTATGGAGATCATTATGAGTATGAACCAGAGGATTATAATGGGGAGTATGGAGAATATAGTGAAGATTCTGAGTATGATGAATACGATTACGAATCGAACCAAAACTATAACCATAGCATAGAACCCTCGCATGCAAACGAAGGAGAATACACTACCAAATCGCAGCCAATATCAAAAACTCCTCCTGCAAATCCCAGAAGATTAAAAAGGAAAAGAAATTCGAATGTTGACATACCTAGTGGTGGTATTAATTTTCTGAAAGTCATTATGTGGATTATCCTGATAGGGGCAATTGGTTTTTTAGTATATTATTTTTTCCTTAGGTTTGAAGGAGGTGGTAGTGGCAAAAAGGTAAATATAGACTTTGACGAAACGCCTCCAATGGAGATACCTAAGACCGAGCTCGAACGGAGGCTAGAAGAAGCCTTATCTAGAGAAGATTACCGAGAAGCGGTTCGTATTTATTTTATATTCATAATCAAAGACTTGTCTTCTAAAAGTTGGATTCGTTGGGAACGTAGAAAAACCAACATCTCCTATCTTATGGAAATGCGAGGCAAATCTCAATATGAATTATTCAATGAAACCGTAAATATCTATGACATGATTTGGTATGGCAATTATGCTGTTTCCAAGAATCAATATCAAAATTTTGAACTCAAATTCAAATCTCTTTTAAAATCGATAAACAGCTAATGGATAGTAAAAATAAATATCTGATTTTAGGAGGAGCTCTCATAGCACTTATAGCCCTAGTCTATTTTATGCAAACAGGCGCAAATGGCTCTAAAAATGATTTGCCCGAAGGTTCTGATACTACAAGCATTCAAAAACCAATCAATCCTGCAGGAACTTATGTTCTGTATAATTTATTGAAGAATTTTGACAATACAGCATCGATAGAAACATTCCAAACCAGTAAAGAAGACAAGCTAAAAGACCTATTGCCTTTGGAATTTATTAATGGATTGCCTAGCTTATATATAAGTATATCTCCAGAGTTCTATTTGAAAAATAGCGATATTGAACACTTAAATAAATTTGTTGAAAACGGAAATTACGCATTGATTAGCACACAACAATTCAGTAGTAATTTTACCGACAAACTACTACACAATAATAGTGTATCTAATATATCAGTCGTTGACACCGTTGTTTCTGTCAACTTTTTACACAAGGATTATAAACAACCTAAGCCCTTAAATCTATATTCAGAAGAATTAAACTTTCATGGATATTCAAAATACAAAGATTGGTATTGTTTCAATGATAACACATTGTCACAAACTAAAGTAATAGCATTAACCCAAGATGAACAGGGAAACACATCGGCAATACTTATTAAACATGGAAAGGGAGCGTACCTATTGCAAAGTCAACCCAGTAACTTTTCAAATGTTAATCTCTCACGATCTGATGGCAAGAAATACGCAGAAAATCTATTCTCACATTTTCCTGACAACAATATTAAATGGCACCAAAACTTCAGTAAATATTCCAATTATAGAGGACTTCCAAAGCCGAAGAAAAAAACAGACCCAACAAAATTACAGCGAACAAGTCCACTACAGTTTATACTCAAAACTCCAGCTTTATTTGCAGCTTTGATTTTAATTATGGCTGGCTTGTTCCTCTATATGGCTGTATTTAGTAAAAGGCGACAAAAGATAATCCCACCCATAGAATCCAACAATAATACAAGTATGGAATTTGTTTCTGTAGTGAGCACATTGTATTTTCAGCAAAAGCAACACAACAAACTGGTAAAGCATCTACTGCAAATCTTTAGAACTTTTATTCTTGAACATTATTACATCAACCTGAATTCTAAACGTTCCGATACAATTGACCTAATTAGTGAAAAATCGAATATATCTAAAGAAAAAATTACCGATATTATCAAAACGTTTAAAAAAGCAAAAAACAGCCAATTTAAGGAGCAAGATTTAATAGAATTATACACTAAACTAGACTATTTTTACAAACATTGTAACTAAGACATCATGGAAGAAAACAACAACCAAAACTCAGAATTGAACAAACCAGAAAACTTGACAAACAGCAACTCAATGGATCATACGGAAAGTTCAAATCCAGAAAATACAATAAACACGCCCGTAAATCCTGAAGCAGAAACTACAAGCTCTGTTGCTTCTAGTTTTGGAGCTCCACGCTTGGACTTGTCTCTAGTCAATGAGAAAGTAAAAGCAGCTAGAGCAGAGATTGGGAAGTACTTGATTGGTCAGCACGAAATGGTCGATTTACTATTGGTTGGTGTCTTTACAGGTGGACATGTGCTTTTAGAGGGTGTGCCCGGTATTGCAAAAACACTCACAGCAAAAGTACTGTCAAAAACACTTTCTGTTGATTTTTCGAGAATACAGTTTACACCAGATATGATGCCTTCTGACATTATAGGTACATCAGTGTTTAATATGAAAGACAGTGAATTTAACTTCAAGAAAGGTCCAATCTTTACCAATATCGCTTTAATTGATGAAATCAATAGAGCACCTGCCAAAACACAAGCGGCACTTTTTGAAGTAATGGAAGAGCGTCAAATTACGTATGATGGCATTACTTATAAATTGGATTTTCCATTTTTAGTTATTGCTACGCAAAATCCTATTGAACAAGAAGGAACATATCGATTACCAGAAGCTCAATTGGATAGATTCTTATTTAAAATCAACCTATATCACCCCACACTTGATGAAGAAGTAGAAATACTTAAACGATTTAGAAATAACACTAAAATAGATTTTGACAAAATTTCTAATGTGTTCTCCGTCTCTGATTTGCAAAAAATAACTAAAACTATAGAAGAAATAAGAATGGACGACTCTATTATTAAGTACATTTCTCAAATAACACACGAAACTAGAGTTCATGGTAAGATATATCTAGGGGCATCACCCAGAGCATCACTTTCAATGCTCAAATCAGCAAAGGCAATGGCAGCAATAAGAGGTAGAGATTTTGTAACTCCTGATGAAGTACAATATGTAGCTTATCACGTAATGAACCATCGAATAATATTAACTCCTGAAGCCGAAATGGAAGGAATCGATGCCAACATCATCATTCAAGAAATAATAAAAAGAGTAGAAGTTCCAAGATAGGTCAAGTTTTAATACAAAAATACGACACTTCGATAAACGCAGTGTCCAAAATTGTTTTTAATAGAACAAACACGCAGTATAAGTAACGCAACACGAAAACAAAATGATACGATTACTAAGACAATTTTATTTGCGAAAGCACTTCTTTCTCTATTGGGCATTGCTCATTGGGATGTTTTGTCTTGCCTATGCTGTTCCTAGTTTGATGCTTATTGCAAAAGTGGCATTGCTCGTATTTTTGGGAGTTTTTTTTCTCGATATATTTGTTTTATTTTTGTCTAAATCGAGTATAAAAGGTCGTAGAATTGCAATCAAACAACTATCGCTAGGAGACGATAACACCATCAGGCTACAGTTGACTAGTAAATACAAACTTCCTGTAAATCTTAGAGTTATAGATGAATTACCCTTCCAATTACAGATTCGAGATTTTGAATATTTCATTACTTTAAAACCTGGAGAAACAAAGGAGATTCAATATATCATAAAACCAATTAAAAGAGGAGAGTACGAATTTGATAGCATCAATGTATATGTTTCTTCATTGCTTAGATTGGCAGAAAGGAGAATCAAAATCCCAGCAAAGCAAACATTAAAAGTTTATCCTTCCATCTTGCAGATGCGAAAATACGAATTGCAAGTATTCTCAAAAACGGCAATATTTTCAGGTATAAAAAAAGTACGAAGAATAGGAAATAACAATGAGTTTGAACAAATAAAGAACTACGTACAAGGCGATGATATTCGATCTATTAACTGGAAGGCAACCAGTAGAAGAGGCGAATTGATGGTCAATCAATATCAAGAAGAACGATCGCAACAGGTTTATTGTATCATAGACAAAAGTAGGTCGATGCGGATGCCATTTGACAGATTAACTTTATTGGATCATTCTATTAATGCTTCATTGGTGTTGTCCAATATTATTCTACGAAAAGGAGACAAGGCTGGTGTGATAACCTTTGCTGATAAAATAGGTGCGCAATTGCCAGCAGAAAGCACTTCGCTGCAGCTTCGTAAGATAATGGACGTCCTTTACAATCAAAAGACGCTGTTTATGGAGTCCAACTACGAACGATTGTATTATGGAACTCGTAAAGTAATCAAAGGTAGGAGTATGATTTTGCTGTTTACCAACTTTGAAAGTATGTATGCCTTAAAGCGAAACATAACTTTACTACGTAAAATTAACCAAAACCACTTGTTGGTGGTTATCTTTTTTGAGAATACTGAATTGGAAAACACTACTAACCTGAATGTAGAAAACGTAAAAGACATCTATTTCAAAACGCTGGCACAAAAGTTTGCATTGGAGAAAAAGCTCATTGCTAGCGAACTTAGGAAGTACGGAATACAAAGTATCTTAACCAAACCTGAGGAGCTATCGGTCAATGCGATTAATAAGTATTTGGAATTGAAATCTCGTGGGATGATATAGGGCTTAAACCGAAATTAAAAAACAACTTTCAAAACCTTTTCAACAAAAACCAATTTCCATTTTTTACTCCTGAAGGAATCCGTTACTTTTGTAACTTGATGCAAGAAGTTACTTTTATATTGGGTGCAAACCTTTCTAACAAAGAAGAGGTCATTAGTTTGGCTGTTTCGTTTTTGGAATGGAATATTGGTACATTGAAACGTAAATCTAGTCAATACAAGTCGCCTGCTTGGGGCTATGATTCTACGAATGACTATCTCAATCAAGTAGTGGTTTTTAAATCTGAATTGGCGCCTGAAATTATTTTAGAAAAAGCATTGCGCATAGAAAAAGCATTGGGCAGAAAACGAGGAAGTGAAGGTTACTCAGATCGGGTTATTGATATTGATATTCTTGCCATAGAAGCTCAAATTATTAATACAGAAAACTTAATAGTTCCGCATCCAAGATTGCACCTACGTAGATTTTGTTTACTACCTTTAGCCGAAGTACAGCCAAGCTGGGAGCATCCTGTTCTTAAACAGACTATGGATGAAATGATTAGCAACTGTACCGACACTAGCACACTTACAAAGCTAACAAATTGACGGATTATAAATACATAGCTATAGAAGGGAATATTGGTGTAGGAAAATCTACATTAGCAAATTTCTTAGGTCAGTTTCTAGACGCAAAACTCTTGTTAGAAGAGTTTGAAGAAAACGAAAGTTTAAAAGATTTCTACTCCAACAAGGCATTTGCATTACAAGCAGAATTACAATTTTTACTAGACCGAAACAGACAGTTGCACAAGTTTCATACAAACAATACACAGCTCATCATAGCTGATTATATTCCCTTAAAGAGTTTGGTTTTTGCTCAACAAAACCTTTCCACAAAAGACTTTAATTTATATAGGCAAGTAGCCAACCAATTGTTGTGTGATTTTCCGCAACCTGACTTGGTTATTTTCTTAAATAGAAGCACTTCTGACCTTCTCAAAAACATAAATCAAAGAGGGAGGTCTTATGAGCATAATATGGACGCCTCCTACTTAGATAATCTCAACGAAACCTATAAAAAAACACTTCCAGAATTGGTTTCTTGCCCGATATTAAATATTGATGCTAAAGAAATAAATTTGCAAAAACCCCAATCTCTTAAGAATGCATTTTCTAAAATATTAAAAATGCAGTTTGCCTCTGAAACAAGAAGTATAGACTTGAAATCTTTGGTGGATTATGAGTTTGCTGGTTCTACCAGTTAAATCAGTATTATTTGGTTACAAAAGTTTCTAAGGCTTCAAGATAGTCAACATATCCCATTGTTTGCGGTACTCCCGGAGTACTGTGGTATGCACCAGGAACTCTAATAAAAGTACCATCTGTACCAGTGTAGTTTCCAAAAATAATTTCACTATTAGAAATAGATAAGTAGTCATCTAGTTCTCCATGCATTATCAAAAGAGGCTGGTTGATGCTTTTCATCTTGTCTGCTGTGTTAAAATCTAAAGTAGAGAAAAAATCACTACTGACATTGATAACGGAGGCTTCCTCCGCAAGATTTTGAGCAGATGCCATTGGAGATTCTAGTATTAGTTTAGCAGGTGCAAACGGAGTATGATTAGAGAGTAACTCAGTAGCAGGTGCAGTTCCCAAGCTATATCCGTATATGACTACGTTGCTAGTGTTAACACCTTGACCATCTAGCCAAATAAGAGCGCTCTTGGCATCTTGATAGAGAGAGGCTTCCGTGGAGCTTCCTTCAGACTTTCCATACCCTCGATAATCAATGGTGAGCACACCATATCTGTTTTTACCTCCTGTATTGGCTATTAGCTTAGTACGAGGCCAGTACGCATCCATGTGGTAGGATTGACCATGAAAATAAACAATAATAGTATCGGTAGCGATAGATGCCATATCCCCAACGTATAAAGCATAAATCTTAGTAGCTTCTGATTCGGAAGGTAATTGAGACTCAATAGTGAAAATAGTAGTGTATTGCTCAGGAATATCAAAGCTATCTGGTAAATCTTCAAAACCAATAACGCCATCATAATCTTCGAGCAGGTATTCATCTATCGCTGTGCCTTTAAAAACCATAGGATCAATCTTAGCACAGCTTCCTAAAAAAAGTCCTCCAAAAATAACGATAACTATAGATAAATATATTTCTTTCTTCATTTAAAATGTTTTTGAAATTCCGAAATAAAAGCCTACCGCTCCTTTTCCTTTTATTAGACTATTATAGGGTACAAATACTTCTTTACTGTTTAATCCTATTGCGAGTGCTTTGTATTCAATGTGCACACGTACTCGTTTCATTTTAAAGGTAACTCCGATTTGTGGATTTGCGATCCATCTTTGTATAGACTCTTGATCATGGGTTCGCTTTTCTTTTAATTCAAACCAATTGGACATTCCTACGTATATAAAATGCTTTTGTTCAGAGAAATTCCAGTATCCGTTAATATCAAGCTGAGGCCAGTAACGAGTTGCGCCTGTTCTAAAGCTAGACACTATTGTATTATTTATAGACGCAGAAAGCGATGGTCTGTATTTTTTTTGATTTAAAAATTTGTAGGTAGCTCCAAAATCGGTATGGAAATTTTGGAATAATAACGATGTAGTGTGCAAGCCTACAAATGCAGTGAGGTTAGAATCGATACCGTAACCATAAGAAATAGAAGACAAAGGAGTAGGAAATGCCAATAATTTATACCCTAATAATGGTCCTCCGACATCTATACCGATTGAATGCTCGCCCTTGTCAAGTGGTTCTACAAATCTTGAACTCACACATGACGATGTAATTGTAGCAATAGCAACAACACAAATGAGAAGTGTCTTTTTTATTTTCATAAATGCAATTATACTCAAAGGAAAGTAATTCTAGTATTTTATCTCAAGAAAAAAATGGTTTTCCGTCAAAAAGGGTGAATATATATTTAATGTAGCTGATATGTAACTTTATCTATGCCTGAGGCTCTCGAAGGCATCAATGAATGTTAGAGAAACCCATGTGTCAACGAATGGTTTAGCAAGTTCAAAACCTCGAATCAGGTATCACCAAAATAATCAAACAAGGAACAAGTCAATGGACTTAGTGCTTCGGGTTAAGCGTCAACTTTATATTTGGGTTTCATTAATAATCCGAAATATTCACAAATTAAGGCCGTTATACAATTAATTATAAAATATAAATTTAACTCAGTAAAAATCTTTGGTTATTGATAGAGAAAAATCGCCCATTCAAATAATAAAAGACTAGAATTTAATTTAATTCACAATTTTCAATAAATTTGTGGAAATTAGATTAAAAATGAATTATTTCGCACACGAAACAGCAGTTATTGACGACAACTGTACCATAGGAAGAGGAACTAAAGTTTGGCACTTTTCTCACTTGATGAGTAAGTGTACACTAGGAGAAAATTGTAACATCGGTCAAAACGTAGTGATAGCAGGTGATGTAGTGCTTGGAAAAAACGTAAAAGTTCAAAACAACGTATCTATTTATACAGGTGTTACTTGCGAAGACGATGTGTTTCTAGGTCCATCTATGGTGTTTACCAATGTAATCAATCCTCGTAGTGCCGTTAATAGAAGAGGGCAATATGCCGTCACGAAAGTAGGCAAAGGGGCTTCTATCGGAGCAAATGCTACCATTGTATGTGGTAATGATATAGGTGCTTATGCTTTTATAGGCGCAGGATCTGTCGTAACCAAAACCATCAAAGATTTTGCCTTAGTAGTCGGCAACCCGTCCAAACAAATAGGTTGGGTAGGTGAATACGGACATCGTTTAAATTTTAACGAAGAAGGTATCGCTATCTGTGACGAAAGTAAGCAAGAATACGAATTAAAAAACGACATTGTAAAAAGAATAATATAATGGCAGAAATTAAAGAAACGGATAAAGTAAAGTTTGTAGTAATTGGCTGTGGACACATCGGAAAACGACACGCTACAATGATTGCTAACAACGATGAATCGGAGTTGATAGCGCTTTGCGATATTCGACCTAAATCAGAATTGGGAATTGAGGCATTTGGTGATGTACCATTTTTCAGTTCTGTAGAAGAATTATTAGCAGCAGGATTAGAGTTTGATGTTGCTAACATTTGTACACCTAACGGTCTGCATTCTGATCAAGCTATTTTGGCTTTAGACGACAAAAAACACATCGTAGTAGAAAAACCAATTGGACTTTCAAAAGCAAAATGTGAAGGCGTTATCTTCAAAGCCTTGCGTAATCACAAACAAGTATTTGCGGTAATGCAAAACAGATATTCCCCTCCCTCGGCTTGGTTAAAAGAAATAGTAGAGCAAGGTATCATAGGCGATACATTTATGGTGCAGGTAAATTGCTATTGGAACAGAGACGAACGCTATTATAAAGCGGGAGGTTGGAAAGGAAAACAAGACCTTGATGGAGGTACGTTATTTACACAATTCTCACACTTTATAGACATCATGTATTGGTTGTTTGGTGATATTAAAAACATCAAAGGAAAGTTTGGAGATTTCACACATAAGGACAATACAGACTTCGAAGATTCTGGTTTTGTTTCCTTTGACTTCCTAGATGGAGGAATGGGGTCTTTAAATTATTCTACAGCAGTATGGAACAAAAACCTAGAAAGCAGCATTACCATTATAGGAAGCAAGGGTTCTGTTAAAGTTGGAGGTCAATATATGAACGAAGTAGAATATTGTCATATCGATAATTACGAAATGCCAGAATTAGCACCTTCCAATCCTCCAAATGATTATGGTCAATACAAAGGTTCTGCTGCCAATCATCATTACATCATAGAAAACGTAGTAGATACCCTAAAAGGAAGAACCACAGCTACAACCAACGCACTAGAAGGATTAAAAGTAGTAGATATAATAGAAAGAATTTACGAAGTAAGAGACGAACAAGGATATTAATTAAACGTACAATGATTTATGTACTATGTATAATGCGATTAAAACGTTATACCTTGTACATTTGATTATGTAATTAAACGAATAAAATGTATAACAAACTAGTAAACAAAGAAGCAAAATTAGCCGTAATCGGCTTGGGATATGTTGGGTTGCCAATAGCCTTGGAATTTGCAAAACACATAGATGTAGTAGGATTTGACATCAACCAAAAAAGAGTGGACATGATGCGAAACAACATCGATCCGAGTAGCGAATTGGTTGCCGAAGATTTTGAAAATAAAAACATTCACTTCACAGCAGATTTAGAAGATTTAAAAGATGTGAAATTCTTTATCGTAGCTGTACCTACACCTATTGACGAGAGTAAAGAGCCAGACATCAGACCCTTGATTGGTGCCTCAACCACTGTTGGTAAAGTGCTTAAAAAAGGAGATTATGTAGTGTACGAATCTACCGTTTACCCAGGTTGTACCGAAGATGATTGTATTCCTGTTTTAGAAGAAGTTAGCGGATTAAAATGGAAAGAAGACTTTAATGTAGGCTACTCTCCAGAGCGAATTAACCCAGGAGATAAAGTGCACACGTTGGCTACCATCGTAAAAGTTTCTTCAGGAGATACCCCAGAATCAGCAGAGAATATAGCAAAAACATACGAGTTGGTTGTAGATGCAGGTGTGCATAGAGCGCCTTCAATAAAAGTAGCCGAAGCTGCAAAAATTATTGAAAACACACAACGAGACGTAAACATCGCTTTGATTAATGAGTTGTCTATTATTTTTGGACGTATGGATATCAACACATTTGATGTCTTAGAAGCGGCAGGAACTAAATGGAATTTCTTAAACTTCAGACCAGGGTTAGTGGGTGGTCACTGCATTGGTGTAGATCCATATTATTTAACGCACAAAGCAAAGCAACTCGGTTACCACGCTAAAATAATCAACTCAGGGCGTTATGTAAACGATAGCATGGGATTCTATGTGGGTAAACAAACCGTAAAGAAAATTCTAGCAAAAGGAAAAAGTATCATCGACTCTAGAATCTTGGTAATGGGTGCCACATTTAAAGAAGACGTTAGCGATATACGAAACTCTCGAGTAATCGATGTAGTAAAAGAAATTGAATCCTATTCGTGCGTAGTAGAAATCGTTGATCCGCATGCAGATCCGATTGATTATGAAAAAGAATACGGACATGCTTTGGTTGAAAAACCAACAGGAAAATATGACGCAGTAGTAGTGGCTGTTAACCACAAAGAATATGTAGATATGACCGAAGCAGACTTCAAAGATTTGCTTACAGACATTGGTCACTTAGTTGATTTAAAAGGAATTTATAAAAATAAATTTACAAACTTAGACTACTGGAGTTTGTAAAAGTACAATTCCGTTTTGTTGGGCGTTCGAGCGGGCTATCCGTTATAGTTTTATGCTGAAATTCCAAGTAAAATCAAATCAAAAAAGGAGCTCATAAAATCGCTCTTTTTTAACTGGATTTACTAAGAATTTCAGCACAAAAGCTACCACTATTATCCCTAACGCTACTTCAGTAAAACAACAGGCACTTTGGTTTTGTTAACACTCGTAAGTGAACACTCACTTAAAGCGAATAACACAACAAGAAAACTAAGTTAAATTATTAACACGATGAAAAACATACTATTAACAGGCGGAAGTGGATTTATAGGTTCGCATCTAGTACGACTTATGGTCAACAAATATCCAGATTACAACATCGTAAACATGGATAAACTTACCTATGCCGGCAACCCTGAAAACATCAAAGACATTGAGAATAAAAGCAATTATACATTTGTGCAAGCAGATATAGTAGATGATACCGCTATATTTGAATTATTCAAAAAATACAATTTCGATGCCGTTATTCACCTTGCAGCAGAATCTCACGTTGATCGATCTATTTCCAACCCAAAGGAATTCATAATGACCAATATCGTAGGCACATTAAATCTCCTAAATGCTGCTCGTGATGCTTGGAAAGACAATATGCAAGACAAAGTTTTTTATCATATTTCTACCGATGAGGTGTACGGTTCTCTTAGCGATACAGGGTTCTTCTACGAAGACACCTCGTATGACCCTAGAAGCCCTTACAGTGCTTCTAAAGCAAGTTCAGACCACATTGTAAGAGCATATTTTCATACTTATGGATTGCCTATTAAGATATCTAATTGTAGCAACAATTATGGATCGCACCAATTCCCAGAAAAACTAATACCTTTGATGATTCACAACATCAAACACAACAAACCATTACCTGTTTATGGAGAAGGACTCAACATTAGAGATTGGCTTTGGGTAGTAGATCACGCAAGAGCAATCGACACTATTTTTCACAATGGAGAAGTTGGCGAAACCTACAATATAGGAGGACATAACGAATGGACGAATATAGACCTCGTACATCTTCTGTGCGACACTATGGATGACAGATTGGGCAACGAAAAAGGAACAGCTCGTAAACTAATTACCTTCGTAAAAGATAGGGCAGGACACGATATGCGTTATGCAATCGATGCCACTAAAATTAAAGACGAATTAGGCTGGGTACCATCCGTAACCTTTGAAGAAGGATTGGCAAGTACTGTAGATTGGTATTTAGAAAACGAGCAATGGCTCGATAATGTTACCTCTGGAGCTTATCGATCCTACTACGAAGGGCAATACGAAAAGAGATAGTTTTGAATACCTAATATAGAAATACACATAACGATAAACCATGGGATTCTTTAGCAACATATTTGGCAAGAAAAAAGAACAAGATTTAGATCCTGTAGATTTATCCATCTTGGGTGTAGATATCCATTCGCACCTCATACCAGGCATTGACGATGGCGCATCCACTTTGGAAGATACCATTGAGTTGCTTACGGAATTTGAAGCATTGGGATATAAAAAAGTAATCACTACCCCACATATAATGAGTGATTTTTATAGAAATACACCCGAAATAATACTGGATGGTCTTAAAAAGGTCAGAAAAGCAATTACAGAAAAAGGACTGCATATCCAAATTGACGCAGCAGCAGAATACAACCTCGATGCAGGATTTGAACCTTTGATTGACGCAGGAAATCTCCTAACATTTGGCGATAACTATATATTGTTTGAATTGCCATTTATTGCAGAACCTCCTATGCTCAATGATATTATCTGGAAACTAACAACCAATAATTACAAACCCGTATTAGCACACGTAGAACGCTATCCTTTTTGGTTTGCAGACAACCAATGGAGCAAAATTAAGTCGCTAAAAGATCGGGGAGTAGCCATTCAACTCAATATAAACTCCTTAACCGGACATTACGGACCTGAAGTGCGTGCATTGGGAGAAAAACTTATTGACAATAATATGGTTGACATGGTAAGTTCTGACTGTCACAATATGAATCACATGAACCTCACAAAACAAGCCCGAAAGCGACCGTATTTACATAAAGTTTTAGAAAAAGAAAACTTAATCAATAGGGAATTGTTTCGAATGCTTTAAAACCTAAACAAATCTTAGAAGTTAAAGTATATTAACACCATCAGGCAGGCACTTTATTTCCTCAAAAAATAATTTGCATTTAATTAACAAACACTCAAGCAACATTTCTATTACCTTTATAGTTATATTATGAGATAGCTAATGGGACTATGAAAGAGCAAAAAAAAATACCAACAGGTAAAGTACAGCGAGCAGCAAAACTGTTTACAACTGGAGCAAAAGTGGGAGGGAATTATGTGAAGTATTTTGCCAAAAAAGCCATAGGAGATGAACACGCAAAAGAACAATTGGATGAAGACAATGCAGAAGATATTTATAAATCTTTGAGCGAGCTAAAGGGGAGTGCCCTAAAAGTAGCGCAAATAATGAGTATGGATAAAAACATGCTACCAAGTGCTATGCAAGATAAGTTTTCACTTTCGCAGTATTCCGCTCCACCGCTATCCTATCCTTTAGTTGTGAAAACGTTTAGACAAAACTTTGGTAAAGGACCTACCGAAGTTTTCGAAACTTTTACCAAAAACGCTGTAAATGCAGCTTCGATAGGTCAGGTACATAAAGCTACCAAAGATGGAAAAACCTTAGCGGTAAAAGTGCAATACCCAGGTGTGGCGGATAGCGTAAAGTCTGACCTCAATATGGTAAAACCAATTGCAATGAAGATGCTTGGGCTCAAAGAAAAAGACGTAAAGCAATATTTTGAAGAAGTCGAAAGTAAGTTGCTTGAAGAAACAGATTACGAATTAGAACTCCGACAATCCATTGAGATATCTGAAGGGTGCAAAGATTTAGAAGGGTTTATTTTTCCTAAATATTATCCAGAATTTTCAAGTAAAAGAATCCTCACTATGGATTGGTTAGAGGGCAAACATCTAAAAGAATTTTTAGCCACGAATCCTTCGCAAGAATTAAAAAATTTAGTAGGGCAACGACTTTGGAATTTATACGATTTTCAAGTGAACGAGCTGAGGGCTATACACGCAGATCCACACCCTGGTAACTTTATCATTCAAGAAGATGGAACTATCGGGCTTATTGATTTTGGTTGTGTCAAGCGTATCCCTGAAGAGTTTTATTTGAAATATTTCCAATTATTAAACTCCAAACTAATTGATGACGATGAACAATTGCGAGCTTTGTTTTTTGATTTAGAATTTTTATTCCACGATGAACCCAAAAGCAGTCAAGATTTGTTTTTTGAAGTCTTTAAAAATTCTATGAATTTATTAATTAAACCATTCCTTGGAGAAACGTTTGATTTCTCCGATAAAGCTTATTTTGATGATATGTATGCTATGGGGGAAGATCTAAAAAAACGAAAAGACATTCGAAAAAACGGTGTTGCCAGAGGTTCTCGTCATATATTATACATCAATAGAACCTTTTTTGGTTTGTTTTCACTACTGAACGAACTAAATGCAACTGTCACTACAACAACGAGCTTTAATTTTTAAGCTATTTTTCTTCCTTACTCCTTGCTTTCTGCTATTTTTGTATTTCAATAAACAACGAATACACAATGAGCCAATATAATCATCAGGAAATCGAACAAAAGTGGAGAAGCTTTTGGAAAGAAAACAAAACCTACAAAGTAACAGAAGATCCAAATAAGGAAAAGTACTACGTGCTGGATATGTTTCCTTATCCAAGTGGAGCAGGACTACATGTTGGGCATCCATTAGGTTATATTGCCAGTGATATTTACGCTCGTTACAAAAGATTGTCTGGATTCAATGTTTTGCACCCAATGGGCTATGATTCATTTGGATTGCCAGCTGAGCAATATGCAATTCAAACAGGTCAGCACCCAGCTACTACTACCAAAACGAATATAGAAGGAGGTATTGATAAAAGTGGAAATAAAATTTCGGGCTATAGAAATCAGCTCGATCAGATGGGTTTCTCTTTTGATTGGAGTAGAGAAGTAAGAACTTCAGATCCCAATTACTACAAATGGACACAATGGATATTTAAAGAAATATATAATTCTTGGTACAATCAAGAAACAGACAAAGCAGAATCTATTGAAAGTCTGATTTCCATCTTTGAAAAGCAGGGAAACCAAAACGTAAAAGCTGTATGTGACGATACCGAAGTTTTTACAGCAGAAGCCTGGGATACCTTATCAGAAAAAGAGCAGCAAAAACTACTGATGAATTATAGAATGGCTTTCTTGGCAGATAGTTGGGTAAATTGGTGTCCCGTTTTAGGAACTGTACTAGCCAACGATGAAATAAAAAATGGAGTATCTGAAAGAGGAGGACATCCTGTGGAACAAAAATTAATGCGTCAGTGGAGTATGCGTATTACAGCTTATGCAGATAGACTGCTAAAAGGATTAGAAGATGTAGATTTCTCAGACTCCTTGAAAGAACAACAACGAAATTGGATTGGAAAATCTGTAGGGGCATCGGTTCATTTTGCTTTAGAACATCATAAGGAAACGGTCGAGGTATTCACTACGAGACCTGATACTATTTTTGGTGTTACCTTCATGGTGCTTGCACCAGAGCACGCGTTGGTAGATCAGATAACGACAGCAGAACACAAAGAAGATATAGCTGCTTATAAACTCGCTGCATCATTGAAGACAGAACGAGATCGTCAGGCTAATGCAAAAAATATAACCGGTCAGTTTACAGGAGCGTATGCGCTGCACCCATTTACAGGAGAGAAAATTCAGATATGGATTGGCGAATATGTACTAGCAGGTTACGGAACTGGTGCGGTGATGGCAGTTCCAGCGGGAGATCAACGAGATTATGATTTTGCTAAACATTTCAATATTGATATTCCCAACATATTTGAAGGAATTGACATTTCAGAGGGAGCTTATACAGACAAAGGAGCCGCATTAACGAATAGTGATTTCTTAAACGGTTTGAAAGTAAAAAAGGCAATTAAATTAGCTATTTATGAAATCGAAAAAAGAGGTTTTGGAAAAGGGAAGGTCATCTTTAGATTAAGAGATGCTATCTTCTCCAGGCAACGATATTGGGGAGAACCATTTCCTGTTTTTTATAGTGACGATACGCCTTATTTGATAGACGACACAATGTTACCCGTTACTTTACCTAAGGTGGATAAGTACCTCCCAACAGAAGAAGGAGAGCCACCATTGGCGCGAGCCAATGAAGAGGATTGGGAAGTTTTTGCAGGAGATAGAATGGAGTACAATACCATGCCAGGTTGGGCAGGGAGTTCTTGGTATTTCTTAAGGTATATGGATCCGCATAATGAAACGGAATTTGCATCTAAAGAAAAATTAGATTATTGGAAGCAAGTAGATTTGTACATCGGTGGAGCAGAACACGCTACGGGGCATTTATTATATTCTCGTTTTTGGACTAAATTTCTTTATGATAGAGGTTTTCTTTCTTTTGAAGAACCATTCAAAAAACTGATTAACCAAGGGATGATTTTGGGAAGAAGTAGCTTTGTTTATAAGATAAAAGACGAAAATAAATATGTTTCTGCCAACTTAGCAAAAAACTACGACACTGTTCAAACTCACATCGACATCAAATATGTTGATAACGATGTATTAAATATTGAAGAAGCTGCAAAAAATCCATTATTTAGTTTCTTAAACGATGCAGATTTTATATTAGAAGATGGAAAGTACATTTGCGGAAACGAAGTAGAAAAGATGTCAAAATCGAAGTACAATGTACAAACCCCAGATGAATTGGTTGTGAAATTTGGAGCTGACACGCTACGTTGCTACGAAATGTTCTTGGGTCCATTAGAGCAATTCAAACCTTGGGATGTAAAAGGCATCAATGGTGTGAATAATTTCTTACGAAAACTGTGGAGATTGTTCCATACTGATGAGGTATTCGCCATTACAGAAGATGAAGCTAGCAAGGAATCATTAAAAACATTGCACAGAACCATTAAGAAAATAACAGACGATCTAGAGCGTTATTCGTTCAACACCGTAGTGAGTAATCTTATGATAGCTGTCAACGAATTGACGGAGCAAAAATGCAACAACAAATCAATCCTTGAGGGAATACTTGTTTTGCTTTCACCGTATGCTCCTCATATAGCTGAAGAACTTTGGGAGAAGCTAGGAAACAAGACTTCAATTACGAAAGCAGAATGGCCAAAGTTTGATGCATCTGTATTGGTTGAAAGCAACTTTAAATACCCTGTTTCGTTCAACGGAAAAATGCGATTTATGTTGGAACTTCCTGTTGCATTATCGAAAGAAGAAATAGAAAAAGAAGTTTTAGCTCATGAGAAAACAGCACCTTATTTAGAAGGTAAATCTCCTAAAAAAGTAATCGTTGTACCGAAGAGAATTGTAAATATTGTAATTTAGTAATCTATATTAAACACACGCACCATGAAATACTCAAAAATTGACAGCCAATTATTCATTAAGAATAGAAAGAAGTATATATCTAATTTAAAACCAAACGCACTGGCAGTTTTCAACTCCAATGATATATTTGCCACAGGAGCAGACAGCTCAAAACCGTTTGAACAACATAGAGATATCTTTTATCTTTCTGGAGTAGATCAAGAAGAAAGTATTTTGGTTCTTTTTCCAGATGCATCTAAAGAGGCTCACAAAGAAATTTTGTTTTTGAAAGAAACGAACGAACATATTGCGGTTTGGGAAGGAGAAAAACTAGATAAAGAGGCTGCGTTTGCAACTTCTGGAATCAAAACAGTCTATTGGTTGGATCAATTTGAACGTATATTTAAAGAATTGATGGTAGAGGCTGAGCATGTTTATTTAAACACTAATGAGCATTTAAGAGCAAATACAGAAGCAGAGAATAGAGAAGATCGCTTCATTGCTTGGTGCAAAAAAGAATACCCACTGCATGAAGTACAACGAAGTGCGCCTATTATGCACGAAATAAGGTCGATAAAAGAACCTGAAGAAATTGCATTAATGCAAGAAGCTTGCGACATTACCGAGAAAGGACTTCGTAGAATCTTAAAATTCATCAAACCCGGTGTGATGGAGTATAACATTGAAGCAGAGTTGATGCATGAATTTATAAACAACAAAAGCAAAGGTTTTGCCTATACCCCTATCGTAGGGTCTGGCTATTCTGCTTGTGTATTGCATTATATAGAAAACAACAAAGAATGCAAAGATGGCGATGTTATCTTAATGGATTTTGGAGCAGAATATGGAAACTACGCATCCGATTTGACCAGATGTGTTCCAGTAAATGGAACATTTACAGCAAGACAAAAAGAGGTGTACAATGCAGTACTTCGAGTAAAAAAAGCAGCCACTAAATTGTTAGTACCAGGAACAATGCTCAACGATTATCACGTAACAGTTGGCAAACTCATGGAAAAAGAATTGGTAAGATTAGGGCTAATAACTCAAGAAGATATCAATAACGAAGATCCAGCATGGCCAGCATATAAGAAATACTTTATGCACGGAACTTCGCACTACATTGGTTTAGACACGCACGATTATGGTTTTTGGAATAAGCCTATAAAAGCAGGAATGGCATTTACTGTTGAGCCTGGCATATATATTCCTGAAGAAAACTTAGGCATAAGATTAGAAGATGATGTGATCGTGCAAGAGTCGGGAGAACCTTTTAACTTGATGCGAAACATCCCTATCGAAGCAGATGAAATAGAAGCTTTGATGCGGGGGTAAGAGCTAAAGTGATATAATAAAAAACAACACCCCAAAATTTAAACATAAAGACAATGAACAAAATAGACTTATTAGATCAAAAGATAAAAGAATCCAAATTGGGTGGAGGAGATAAAAGAATAGAATCTCAACATAAAAAAGGAAAACTTACCGCAAGAGAGCGACTTCATTTTTTATTGGATCAAGGTTCTTTTGAAGAAATAGGTGCTATGGTTATGCATAGATCAACCAATTTTGGGTTAGATAAACAAAAGTTTTTAGGTGATGGAGTAGTTACTGGTTATGGAACTATAGGCGGAAGATTGGTTTATGTGTTTTCCCAAGACTTTACAGTCTTGGGAGGTTCGCTTGCAGAGTCTCATGCTGAGAAAATCTGCAAGATTATGGATCTTGCTATGGAAAATGGAGCGCCAGTTATTGGTTTAAACGATAGTGGTGGAGCACGTATTCAAGAGGGCGTGGTATCTCTAGGAGGATATGCAGATATTTTTTATAGAAACACGATGGCATCGGGAGTTATTCCACAGTTATCGGCTATTATGGGACCTTGTGCTGGAGGAGCTGTTTACTCCCCAGCTCTCACCGATTTTATATTGATGGTAGAAAACACATCTTATATGTTTGTAACTGGGCCTAGTGTTGTAAAAACAGTAACCAATGAAGATGTAACAGCAGAAGATTTAGGGGGAGCAATGACGCACGCTTCTAAATCTGGAGTTACTCATTTTGCATGTGAAAACGAATTGGAAGCATTAGATTATTTGAAAAAATTAATGACCTACATTCCTCAAAACTGTGAAGAAAAACCACCTGTAGTTCCTTATGAATTTGGCAGAGACGAAACAAGAGAAGAACTAAATAACATAGTGCCAGACAATCCTAATCAACCATACGATATAAAAGACGTTATCGCAGGTGTGCTAGACTTAGATTCCTTTTTGGAAGTACACAAAGATTATGCAGAGAATTTAGTAGTAGGTTTTGGAAGGCTTGCAGGTCGTTCGATTGGTATTGTTGCAAATCAGCCAGCTGTACTTGCTGGAGTACTCGATGTTGAATGCTCTAAAAAAGGAGCTCGCTTTGTTCGATTCTGTGATGCATTTAACATCCCTTTATTGGTTTTTGAAGATGTACCTGGATTTTTACCAGGCACTGATCAGGAATGGAATGCCATCATAAGTAATGGTGCTAAATTATTATATGCATTTAGTGAAGCTACTGTTCCTAGAATAACTGTCATTACTCGTAAAGCATACGGAGGAGCGTATGACGTGATGAATTCTAAGCATATTGGAGCGGATATGAACTATGCTTGGCCCGGTTCAGAAATAGCAGTGATGGGAGCAAAAGGAGCAGCAGAAATCATCTTTAAAAAAGAAATACAAGCAGCAGAAAACCCAGCCGAAAAACTAAAAGAAAAAGAAGCTGAATATGCCGAAGTTATTGCCAATCCTTACAATGCAGCTGCTAGAGGATATATTGATGAAGTCATAAAACCTCATCAGACTCGTGAGAAGTTGATCAAAGCTTTTAAAATGCTTGAAAACAAGGTTAAAACACTACCTAAGAAGAAGCACGGCAACATACCGCTATAATGAAAGCAACAAGCTGTAATTCTGCAACACTCACTAAAGAGCAACGGTACTTTTTTCTTATGCATTTCAGAAATTAATACTTTCAAAAGTAAAACACAAAGGAGCATTGAACAACATGAAACACAAAGTCAAACGATTTGCTTAGGAATTGGAATAGCGAAGAAATATCGCTCTAATATTGAAAACGGTAAGTTTTAATCAATTTAGTTACTGCAAATAAATTAACTTTGCTTTTCTTAATATTTTAAACACACAACAATGGCGGGTTCTAATTTTGTAGATTATGTAAAAATATGTTGTCGATCAGGTAAAGGCGGACAAGGCTCTGCGCATTTGCATAGAGATAAGATGACTACTACAGGCGGCCCTGATGGTGGAGATGGTGGAAGAGGAGGTCATATCATTATTAGAGGAAACAGCAATCATTGGACATTGTTACACCTAAAATATAGAAAACACGTAATTGCAAAACCCGGAGAAGTAGGTGGTAAATCTCGAAGCAGTGGTAAAGAAGGAGAAGATGTCTATATAGATGTTCCGTTGGGAACAATTGCTAAAGATATGGATACCGAGGAAGTACTTTGCGAAATAACAGAAGAAGGACAAGAGTTTATTTTAGTAAAAGGAGGTCGAGGAGGTCGAGGAAATTGGCATTTCAAATCTTCCACTTTTCAAACACCAAGATATGCTCAACCTGGAGAAGATGGAACAGAAGAATGGATAATATTAGAATTAAAGGTGCTAGCAGACGTTGGGTTAGTAGGATATCCAAACGCAGGTAAATCTACTTTGCTAAGTGTCGTTTCAGCTGCAAAACCAGAAATAGCCAATTATCCCTTCACTACTTTAGTTCCCAACCTAGGAATAGTCGAATATCGAGATCATAAGTCGTTTGTGATGGCAGATATTCCAGGTATTATTGAGGGAGCTCACGAAGGAAAAGGGATAGGGCATCGTTTTTTACGTCATATTGAGCGAAACGCAGCTTTGCTGTTTATGGTTCCTATAGATTCGGACAATATTGCGGAAGAATATAAAGTTTTGCTAAATGAACTAAAGCAGTTCAATGCGGAGTTGCTAGATAAAAAACGCCATTTAGCCATTACCAAAGCAGATATGCTAGATGATGAATTAATAGCCGAAGTGAAGAAAGAACTGGTAGAAACATTACCAGATGATGTACAGTTCTCTTTTATTAGCTCTGTAGTAGGAAAAGGTATTGTTGAACTTAAAGATGAACTTTGGAAAATAATCAATGCGTGATCGATTGGATAGAAAATATTGATAAAGAAATTCTTTTCACCATAAATGGAGCGCACAATTCCTTCTTTGATAGTCTCATGTGGACAGTTAGTGAAGTTTCTTTTGGAATACCTTTTTATCTATTATTTATTTTGCTTTTGCACAAAAGCTTCGGCTGGCGAAAAGCCATCATCTATATTTTAGCATTGGGTATAGGAGTTGCTTTGTCTGATTTGTCTGCCAAATATCTATTCAAAGAAATGTTTGAACGCTATCGCCCAAGCAGAAATTTAGAACTCCAAAGCCAATTACATTTTGTCAATAATTATCATGGAGGCTGGTACGGGTTTGTATCCTCTCATGCGAGTAATATGTTTACTATTGCTACGCTTGTATTTTTACTGCTAAAAGAAAAAGTCAGTAAAGCCATTGTGTGGGTGTTCTTCTGGGCGGGATTGATAGCTTATAGTAGAGTTTACCTAGGTGTACACTATCCCAGCGATGTAGTTTGCGGAGGTTTATTAGGTGTTTTTATTGCTTATTTAATTTTTGTACTTTTGAAGAAGTTTAATTTAATAGAAAAATAAGAATGGTACCATTGTGGATTTTTCTTGGTGGAGGACTGGGAAGTTTAGCGAGATATTCTGTCTCACTAGGGTTGGGCAATGTGCGACCTGCCAATTTCCCTGTTGCCACTTTAGTCGCCAACTTATTAACTTGTATTATCATTGCGTTAGCAGTAGGTGTTTTTGCTGACAAGTTACAGTCACAAGAGCTCAAAGCATTTATAGTTATTGGATTCTGTGGTGGGTTTAGTACTTTTTCTACGTTTAGCAACGAAACTTTTGAACTCTTCAAAACAGGACATACATTTATAGCTCTTGCCAATATTATAATAAGTGTAGTACTGTGTATTGGAATTATCTATATGTTGTCGGTGGTTAGAAAATAAATATACGATATTTCTAATTGATTTATTATCTTTGTATTAGTTATGGATTTACCTTCGAAACACTTATCAAAAGCCGTAGAGCAAATGGGGTCACTACCTGGAATCGGAAAGCGTACTGCACTTCGTTTGGTGTTGCATTTGTTAACACAAGAAACAGGAGAGGTAGAAGAATTTGCAGAAAGTTTTAAATCTTTGATTCACAACACAAAGACATGCAAAAACTGCCATAACATCAGTGATTATGAAATCTGTGAAATATGTATTAAACCCACTAGAGATAAAGCAACCATTTGCGTAGTGCAAGATATCCGTGATATTTTAGCTATCGAAAACACAATGCAATACAAGGGACTGTACCATGTGTTGAATGGCATTATCTCTCCAATGGATGGAATAGGACCTAATGATATTAATATAGAATCATTAGTGCGAAGAGCAAACCAACCCGAAACAAAAGAAATTATTCTAGCCTTGAGTGCCACAATGGAAGGAGATACAACCAACTTTTTCATTCATAAAAAATTAGCACATTGTAATGTAAACACCAGCATCATCGCAAGAGGCATCGGAATTGGAAACGAATTGGAATATACAGACGAAATTACACTTGGTAGGTCTATCTTGAATCGGTCTCCCTTTGAGAGTTCATTAAAAATGTAGTTGTCAATCCTATTCTATAAAATAATTATAGTACAGGCTCGTTACCTTATAGAATTTTACAATCTTTGGGCTTTCAAAAAAAAGGAAACTGGATATATCCATAATCATAGTAAATTATAATGTTGAGCATTTCTTAGAGCAATGCTTAAATTCTGTACGAGAAGCCGTAAAGGGTGTTACGGCTGAGATCTTTGTGGTAGATAATATTTCTATAGATGGATCAGTAGCGATGGTAAGAAAGAAATTTCCAGAAGTTCATCTGATTGCCAACAAGGAGAATGTCGGTTTTTCAAAAGCAAATAATCAGGCCATGCGAATCTCCAAAGGCAGGTATATATTGCTACTCAATCCAGACACCGTTGTAGAAGAAGATACTTTCAAGAAGACCATAGCATTTATGGATTCTACTCCAGACTGTGGAGGATTGGGTGTCAAAATGATTGACGGCAAAGGAGTGTTTCTCCCTGAATCTAAACGAGGATTACCAACGCCAAGTGTAGCGTTTTATAAGATTTTTGGATTGTCTTCTATTTTTCCAAAAAATAAAAAATTTGGAAAATATCACTTAGGCTATCTGTCAATGGACGAGACCAACGAAATTGAGATTCTGTCAGGGGCCTTTATGATGATGCGAAAAGAAGCCTTAGACAAGGTGGGCTTGCTAGACGAAGCATTTTTTATGTACGGAGAAGATATTGACCTGAGTTACCGAATCATCAAAGGAGGGTACAAAAATTATTACTTTCCAGAAACAAGTATTATTCACTACAAAGGGGAGAGCACAAAAAAAAGCTCAGTCAATTATGTATTTGTATTTTACAATGCAATGATCATTTTTGCGAAGAAACATTTTTCCGAAAAAAATGCTAATTTATTTTCCTTATTAATCAATTTAGCCATTTACCTTAGAGCTGGGGTGGCTATTTTTATGCGATTTATAAAGAAAGTATTCTTTCCTATTGTTGATTTTATGTTGGTTACTTTGTCGTTATTTACAGTTTCAGGAATCTATCAAAAAACTACCGAGACCGTTTTTAAAACAGAACTTATCAAATGGGCGTTACCGAGTTATGCCTTTGTTTGGATAGTGAGTACTTTTTTGTCGGGGGGGTATGATAAGCCTTTAAAACTTATTAAAACGTTCAAAGGAGTTGCTGTTGGAGGAGCTATATTATTAATAATTTATGGATTACTTCCAAAGGAATTACAATTCTCCAGGTTCATTGTCTTATTTGGTAGTATTGCAACCTTGTTAGTGTTGCTCACTTCAAGATTATTTACACATTTTCTTAAAATATCAGGTTACACTTTAGAAGATACCTCCAAGCGAAGATTTGTTGTTGTTGGTGATAAAGAAGAGGCAGATCGAATAGAAGTTTTAATCAAGCAAACAACCACGGTCAGTCATTTTGGAATTATAGCCCCAACTTCTGAGAAATTAGATGCCGAGCAATTTGATGGACATATCAATCAATTGTCAGACTATATCCATATCAATAAAATAGATGAAGTTGTTTTTTCGGCAAAGAATTTAAGCTCACAAGAAATCATAGGGCAAATGTCTAAGATAAAGACATCTAAAAAGGTAGACTTTAAAATAGCTCAACCCGACACACATTATTTGATTGGCAGTAATTCGATTCATACAGCTGGAGATATTTATATCTTAGATATCAATACCATTACCGCTGTAGAGAATGTAAGAAATAAAAGGATATTAGATTTTATTCTTTCTTTCATAGCATTGACGCTCTTGCCAATATTAATATTTCTACAAAAGCATCCATTGAAATTTTTAAAGAATATTTTTTTAGTAATGTTAGGAAAGAAAACTTGGGTGGGCTATGTGCATGGTTCAAAAGAAGCCTTGTTTGGATTGCCAAAAATAAAGCCATCAGTGCTACCGAATACTAATATAACGAACCTTACAGAAGTGCTTATAAAAAAAGTAAATCTCATTTACGCAAAAGATTATAGGCTGACAAAAGATATCACCGCTATTACCAAAAACTGGAGAAATTTAGGTTGACAATAAACATCATTCTTTACAAATAGCGAATACAGTATAATGTGTTCAAACTTATTTTTTAGAATTAAATCTAGTCTTATTGGTTTTAATCCTCAAAAACTTATGAGACTTCAAATACTTTATTAACTTTGTGAATTGTACTCTTAGAAATAGAATATTACACACAAAATTAATATAGCACAATGGCTGACATAGAAATACTTTTACCCAAAATGGGAGAGAGCGTTGCAGAAGCAACAATTACTACTTGGTTAAAAAACATAGGTGACACTATTGAAGAAGATGAGGCAATAGTAGAAATAGCAACAGATAAAGTGGATTCGGAAGTTCCATCTCCAGCAGCAGGAGTTTTAAAAGAGATTCTTTTTCAAGAAGGTGATGTTGTAGCTGTAGGTACAGTTTTTGCCATAATTGTAGCAGAAGGAGACGTAACCGTTCCGGTTTCAGCACCAACTACGTCAGAAGTTTCTTCAGCCCCAATAACAGAAGCGTTAATGGAGCCTTTAGCTAGTATTTCAAGTGATTCATTACCAAAAAACTCAGAATTAAATTCGTTTTACTCTCCCTTAGTAAGAAGTATCGCTGAAAAAGAAGGCGTGTCAATAGCTGAATTAGAATCAATTTCAGGCTCTGGGCAAGATGGAAGAGTTACCAAGAAAGATATACTAGGTTATCTAGAAACTAGAAGCTCCGCATCTGTAGTTGCAAAACCAACAACAATTTCTCAGAAAAAAACCTCAGCATCAACTCCGACAACAGCCGTGTCAGTACCAGTTCATAAAGCTCCTCCAGTACCAATAGGTCCAAACGATGAGATTATTGAAATGGATCGTATGCGAAAGATGATTGCAGATCACATGGTTATGTCTGTGCATGTGTCTCCACACGTTACTTCTTTTGTAGAAGCAGATGTTACAAATATAGTTCAATGGAGAAATAAAAACAAGGATAAATTCTTAGCAAAAGAAGGTGAGAAGTTAACATTCACTCCTATTTTTATGGAAGCAGTTGTCAAAGCGTTGAAGGATTTCCCAATGGTTAACTCAATGTTAGATGGTAATAACGTAATCGTCAAAAAAGACATTAATCTTGGAATGGCAACAGCATTGCCTTCCGGAAACCTTATCGTGCCAGTAATACATAACGCAGACCAGTTAAATATGACAGGTCTTGCCAAACGTGTAAATGGGTTGGCCGCTAAAGCTCGAGCAAATAAATTAGGACCTGATGATATCCAAGGAGGAACATATACCGTTACCAATGTAGGTACGTTTGGAAACGTTATGGGTACACCTATTATCAACCAGCCGCAAAGTGCTATTTTGGCTTTAGGAGCCATAAGAAAAAAACCAGCAGTAATAGAAACTCCACAAGGAGATACCATAGGGATAAGACACATGATGTTTTTATCACACTCTTACGATCATAGAATTGTAGATGGAGCACTAGGTGGTAGTTTTGTAAAACGAGTGGCTGATTACCTTGAAGAATTTGATCCAAATAGAGAGATTTAATCCATTATTCCCCCAATTTATAATTTTGAAATATTTTAAAATACTTTTAGTCTTTGTAGCTTTATTTTCTTTGACTTTAACCTCTATTGCTCAGATAGACGCAGAAAAACTTAAAGAGTCTTTGAAGAATGCATCTTTTCGAGAAAAGATGGAAGCTGCTAATATGTTAATGGAAGATCAGTTATACCATTTTGCCAAAGATATTCTTTTGAATCTGGTAGAGGAACAACCAGACAATGCAAACGTTAATTATAAGACAGGATTGTGTTTGTTAAATATTAGTAACGAAAGAAACAAAGCATTACCTTATCTTATTACAGCTGAAAAAGGCGTGTCTAAAAAATACAACCCCTTTTCTCCACTCGAAAAAGCAGCTCCTGTAGAAACACGTTACTATATTGCTAAAGCGTATCATCTGAATGAACAACTAGACAAAGCCATTGAAAACTATAGTTTATTCTTAGATGAAACAAGTAAAAAACACATAAAATATACAGACGCACAACTGGGAATAAAACAATGCGAATATGGTAAGGTTGCTATTCAATCGCCTAAAATGTATAAAATATCAAACGTAGGTGGAGCAGTTAACAATCAATTTGAAGACTATAGCGCAGCAGTTACTCCAGATGAAAGCATGATGTTTTACACCTCTAGGAGAGCTCGAACAGATAGCTCAAATCAAGGATTGTTTAGCCCTCAAGATGGAAAATATTTCGAAGATGTATATGTTAGTTATAAAGATTTTAAGACCAATACCTGGGGACAACCAGAATTATTAAGCAATATCAGTAGTCCAAGAAGTAATCAAGCAGTGATAAGTGTCTCTGGCGATGGACAAAAGTTATTTATATATAAAGATATAAAAGGTGATGGTCAAATACACGTATCTGAATATAACGACAAAACAGACACGTACGACAGACCGATTCTTTTAGGGGATGGTTCAGACATCAACAAAGAAGATGCTTGGGATACTCATGCTACTATTTCAGCAGATGGAAGAACAATTTATTTTATCAGTGATCGAGAAGGTGGCTTAGGAGGTAGAGACATCTACAAGTCTGTAATACTTCCAAACGGTAAGTGGAGTATGGCACAAAACCTTGGCGCACCAATCAATACACCTTACGATGAAGAATCTCCATTTTTTCATCCAGATGGAAAAACGCTTTACTTTAGTTCTAATGGGGAAAATAGTATTGGAGGTTTTGATATTTTTTATACCCAATCAACAGCAGACGAAAATGGAAAGTTGACATGGAGCACCCCAATAAACATGGGCTACCCTTTAAATAGCGTAGATGATGATGTCTTTTTTATGACCAATGCTAGCGGTACTACAGGATTTTTCTCTGGGATTAGAAAAGATAATTTTGGAGAAAAAGATATCTATACCGTAGCTATAGATAAACCAATAATTGATGAGTTTGCTATCCTAAAAGGACGAATAGAGCCAGGAGAAGGTAAAACACTTCCTGACGGGATAATGATTTATGTTACCGATCAGACAGAAGGAGGAGATCCAATGGAATATAAGCCAAACAAAAGAAATGGTTCTTATATATTTAATTTAAAGCCATGTCACGAATATCTAGTTGAATACACCTTGAAAGATGAAACATTCTATGAGACAGAATTCAAAGTGCCTTGTGATGCGGATTACAATGAAACAGATATTGTATTGAATTTGGATGGCATTAGACTGGATGGTTCAAAAGTAAAAGATGACTCTACATTATTGGTTGATGAAGATACAACCGCTTTGCCAAAAGGAGATAAATCAAAATGGAAATATAGACTATTGGTAAATGGAAAACCATATATCAGTAAAGCTTTAGTTGAATTTATGGATGGAAATCAATTGCTATTATCAGAGTTTGTAGATAAAGATGGTTTTTTTAACTACCATGAATTAGAAAACGAAAAGCAAGCACTAAAAATGATTAGTTTTAACGATCCTACCTTATGTGATGATCTTTCATTAAAACTATTTGATGAAAACGATAATTTAATAAAAATTACTACAATTGATATCAAATGTAAAACTTCTGTTCAGACTTTTGAGCCTATAGTTTATCAGAAATTTTATGGATATAATCTAAATGGAATAGCATCTGATGAAAAAAGATGGACAACCTTTATGAATGGACTTGAAAGTATGGTGAAAGCTAGGGGTTATGCTCAGGTAGAGGTAGAAGGGTCTGCTTCCAGAGTGCCTACAAGAACTTACAAGAATAATGATAATTTATCTAAGATAAGAAGTGATGCTGCTGTTACACTTTTAAAAGCTGAACTAAAGAAAAGAGGAATAAGCGAATCTAAAGTGAAAATTATAGCCATAAAATCTAAAGTGCAAGGTCCAAAATATAAATACGACTTTAAAAATACTGAGAAATATGGTCCATACCAATACATTAAAATAGACGCGAAATAAGGCATTTCATTTTTTATCTACAGTTTTCTTTTTTAGCATACAAAAGCTTTAAGATTTGCATATATTTAACCTTGAAAAGAATGCTTCTGTAATAAAATGTACATAATTTTGGTTTAATTTACCAAAATTAAACTATTTTGGTATTCTAATTGCATAAGTAGTATTGTGAAGTATATAAACATAGTCATATTATTTTTTATTATAACAGGGAGTGTTCAAGCTCAATTGGACCCTAGATTAGGATATGATATGTTCAAAGCTGGAGATTTTATAGATGCCATTCCTGAACTAAAAAAGCACTTAAAGATAGATCCAAAAGATGCTAAAGCACTTTTTTATATAGGATATGCTTATCAGCAGACAAATCTAGATCGTAGCTTATCTATTAAATATCTAAAAAAAGCGTATGACACAGGTAAGGCAAATAAAGAAACCATGTTTTATTTAGCTGTAGGATTTACTTATAAATACAACTACGAAAAAGCAATTGAACTTATGCAAGAATACCTCAAGACACCGGGTAAACATGTGGAAGAAGCAACCGCTTTAATAAAACAATACGAAGGAGCAAAAAAACTTATGAAAAATCCTGTTTCTGTTACTTTCGAAAACATGGGAGAAAAGATTAATAGTGAGTTTTCAGATTACGCCCCTTTTGCAAGCAAAGATGAAAAAATTCTCGTGTTTACTACTCGAAGATCTGGAGGGAAAGGAAAAAAAGAATTTGATGGTCTTTACCCTTCAGATATAATGATTACAAAATTTAATGGAACAACTTTTTCAAAAGCTAAATACGCTACATTAAATCAAAGGTATGATGAAGCCTGTGTGGGTATAACCGATGATGGTGAAAAAATATTTGTATATATAGACAACATTGCTGAAGTTGGTGAGATTTATGAATCTATAAAAACAGGATCAAACTTTAGCAAGAAAAAGAAAATTAAAGAAGGCGTCAATCAAGAAAAAACTATTGAAACATCTGCCTCTATTTCATCAGATGGAAAGACCTTTTTCTTTGCGAGTAACCGAGGCGAAGGATTTGACTTAGACTTGTATATGACCAGACAACTTCCAAATGGAAACTGGGCACTACCACAACCTATAATTGCTTTGAACTCGGATGGGAATGAAGATTTCCCAACACTTTCTCCAGATGGGAAGACTCTATACTTTGCCTCTGATGGGCTTGGAGGACTTGGTGGATATGATCTATTTAAAACCGAATGGAATGCAACTAACAATACATGGGGAGAACCAGAAAACCTTGGTTATCCAATAAACACAGCTTATGATGACAAGGTAATTTGTTTTGCTGGAAATGGTAAACATGCCTATGTCTCTCAGTTTAGAAAAAATGAAGGTTACGGAGAACTTGATATCTACAGAGTTACCTACAATGAAGTGGAAATAAACCCTGCTTTGTTTAAAATTTCAATCCAAGATGCAGTCACTAGTAAAAATATAGAAAAAACAAAAATTTATGTTTTTGATGCTGATGACGAAATCGCAGGAGAATACACGTCAAAAGATGGAGCAAACATTATTATGACCTTGAATCCTGGTAAATATTCTTTAGAAATAGAAGCGGAAGGCTATAAACTGTTGATTCAAAACATCAAAGTTAGCGAGTTTGATTATCAAAAAGGAATGATTTCAAAAGTGTTTAAACCCCTGAAGTAAAACACAATACTTTCAATACGTAAATCCCTAAGATTATTGCTTTAAATGCGAATACTATTAACTATATTTGCCCAATAGATAAAAGCAAAATACATGAATTTAGCATTAGAAAAACCATTAGCCTCATTCGATTTGGAAACTACAGGAGTTTACATTTCTAAAGATAGAATTGTAGAAATAGCCATTGTGAAATTACACCCAGATGGGACTAAAGAAACCTACCACAAAAGAATAAATCCAGAAATGCTAATACCAATAGAGGTATCAGAAATACATGGTATATATGACGTAGATGTGTTAGATGCTCCAAAATTAGGAGAAGTAGGTGCTGAGATTATAGCTTTTTTAGATGGATGCGACCTTACAGGATTTAACCTGAAGAAATTTGATGTTCCTTTTCTTATAGAAGAACTCGATCGAGTAGGTTTTGATTTTGATATTTCTGATCGTAAAATTGTAGATGTTCAAAACATCTTTCATAAGATGGAGCAACGAACACTTGTGGCTGCTTATAAATTTTATTGTGGAAAAGACCTTACAAATGCACATAGTGCATTAGCAGATTCTGAAGCTACGTTAGATGTTTTATTAGCACAAGTTGATCATTATAAAGAAATAGAAAATAACGTTCCATTTTTAAGTGAGTTTTCTAGTTACGGTACCAAAACCTTAGATTTTGCACGTAGAATAGGCATCAATAAAGATGGTATCCCCGTTTTTAACTTTGGTAAACATCGAAACAAAACAGTTAAAGAAGTTTTCACTAAAGAAGGAGGCTATTACGCTTGGATTATGAAAGGTGATTTTACTAAAGACACTAAGAATAAATTTACAGCCATTTGGAATGAAATGAAAGGTATAAAATAAAATTTCTATTATGAAAATTATTTGTATTGGCAGAAATTATAAAGACCATGCGAAAGAGTTAAAAAATGAAGTCCCAAAAGAACCCGTTTTTTTCTTGAAGCCAGATACAGCTCTATTACCCAAAAGAACTCCTTTTTACATCCCTAATTTCACAAAAGATTTGCATCACGAAATAGAGTTGGTGGTTAAGATTAATAAACTAGGTAAAAACATATCTAAAAAATACGCACACACCTATTATAACGAAATCGGTCTTGGCATAGACTTTACAGCAAGAGATGTGCAACAAGAATGCAAAGCAAAAGGCCTGCCTTGGGAAAAAGCCAAATCATTCGATTATTCTGCCCCCTTGTCAGAAACATTTATTCAAAAGTCTGAATTGGGAAATTTAAATAATATTTCATTCTCATTATTAAAAAATAAGCAAACAGTACAAAACGGAAACTCATCCGATATGCTTTTTGATATAGACGCTATAATTGAGTATATTTCAAAATTCATAACACTAAAAATCGGTGATTTGATATTTACAGGTACACCAGCTGGAGTTTCTGCTGTTTCTATAGGAGATCATTTAGAAGGATTTATCGGAGATATTAAGATGCTTGATTTGAAAATAAAATAGTTCCTTAGTGATTCCTATTAAAAAAAAGAGAATCTTTGGAACTTTATTATTAACTTTACGTAACAACCTCTCCAAACCTACGACTAATGAATAAATTAGTATTTATATTTTTTGCTTTAAGCTTTTGTCTCACAAACGTTGTTTGGAGTCAAAGCGCAAATAAAGATACCGCTTCGCAGAAAGCATACAAAGGACCAGAACCATTGAATATCATATTTAAACCCAAACTAAGCTTAGGAATAGGGATGTTTACATTTTATGGTGACGTGAGCAGCAATCATAAACAATATCACCCTACTGTTAGTCGGTTAGCGTATGAATTAAAACTAATCAATCCGTTGACCAATTATTTAGACCTTAATTTCTATGCTCTTTTTGGACAAGTTAGTGCCAATGAAAGAACCCTTACACGTAACCTTAATTTTAACTCCAATATTACAACAGGAGGATTAACTTTTACCTATAATTTTAGAAATTTTAGCGATTTTAAGAAAACCAACGTCAACCCATTTATATCCTTCGGAATAGAATCAGTAGAGTTCTTATCAAAATCTGACTTAAAAGATAAGAACGGAAATACTTATTATTATTGGTCAGATGGCAACATCATGGACCGTCCAGAAGATGACCCTACCGCCTCATCAGCGATAGAGCTTTACAGAGATTACACCTATGAATCTGACTTAAGAGAATTAAATCTTGATGGCAATGAAAAGTATCCTGAGCGTACCTGGGCTTTTCCTGTAGAAGTGGGGGCAAATTTTGTATTGGGTAAAAAAGTTGACTTTAGAGTAGCCACTTCAATGCACTTTACAATGACCGACTTAATAGATAATGTAACCTCAGAAAGTGTTGGCTTAAGAGCCGGAAACCCTGGTAATGATAAATTTCTATACACATCATTCTCTTTTGTTTATAATTTGTCATTTGATAAAGGAAATAAAATTAGAGGAGATGAAGATGGGGACCAAGATTATTGGGACGACCAATACGCACAAGACACTTCTGATTATGATGGTGATGGCGTTGGAGATTTAGCAGATTTATGTGCCAAAACACCAATTGATTGGAGACCAGTAGATGAACATGGTTGCCCATTGGATAATGACAAGGATGGGATTTCTGATAATGTAGATGATGAATTAGATACTCCCGAAAACGCACCTGTTGATACTAATGGAGTAGCCTATACTGATGATGATTTCTTCCTAATGTATCGTATCTATAAAGATTCTATAGGAGAATTTACTACGTATGAAGAAGTGAAAAACTCTACAGAATCAGAAGGTGGAGGATTAACTCCAAACACAGATGGAATTGTTCAAGGATCAAAAGAAAGTTACACTGTGATAATAGGCTCAGATTCCACAGGGATTACAGCAAATGATCTTCACAAACATTTAAGTTTTAAAGATTTTAAAATTGTAGATAATGGAGATAAAGTGTACTATATCGTTGGTGATTTTGACAATGTAGAAGATGCCATAACCAGACAAGGCGAATTAGCAGATCAAGGAATAGAAGGAACAATAGGAAAAACGCAAACTGACGAAAGGGGCAACAAAAATATCGAGAGTATAGAAGTAGATAATCTAACAGCAACAGCATCAGGAAACTTCAGTACGAATCATGGGACTATTTATAAAGTGCAAATAGGTGCATTTAGTAAAAAACTCTCTGGAAACGTATTTAGAGAAACCCCAGACCTCGCCTACTTAAAAGGGGACGATGGATTATGGAGGTATTATTCAGGAACATTTTCTGACAAAAATAGTGCTGCTAAGCATAGAATAGACATGCTAGAGGATGGGTATCATGGCTCCTTCATCGTAGCGTTTAATGATGGAGAACGTCTAACTCTTAATGAAGCTGGCTACGAGGTTAATCCAAATTATAATGATACAAAAGTAGAGTCTTCTGTGCCAACAGAGAATGCAATAAACCCTGATTTAATTAAATTCAAAGTTCAAGTTGGTGCATTCGAAAGCAAAATACCAACTGATATTTTAGATCTTTATCTTTCTATTGGTAATGTAATTCCGAAAAAAGATCCAAGTACAGGACTTACAAAATACTTTATAGGTACTACCAATTCGTATAAAGAGGCCAAAGAGTTAAACGGAGAACTAAAAGAAAAAGGTCTCGTTGATTCGTTTGTTGTAGGAGAGTTTAATGGAAAAATAATCACCGCACAAGAAGCTATTGATCTGTTAAAATAGATTAATAATGCCCAACAGTAAAGCCGTTTAGAGATGATTTAATAATTCTTGTAGAAAAATAAGAGCGTGAATTATAATTTTTCTATTTTTACATATAGAAAAACCTAACAATGATTAAAAATATAATTTATCTAAGTCTTTTAGTATTAGCTATCTTGGTAGTAAGTTGCGATTCAGAAAATCTAAAACAGAAATCCAACGAGCATCCAACGACCCCTATAGATACAGCTTCTGTGGTGGATATAGTTCCATTGACCTTTTGCGACTGTTTGGACTCTCTTGTTGAAACTGCCGAAAGATGTAGCTTGGAGTTTCCGATTCCAGCTCACGAATTGGACTCAATAGCTAGGAGAGTAGCTATAAAAACATGTAAAGGAGAAGAAATATTAGAAATTGACACCCTCACTAGAACTCAATTAGACAGTATAGAAAAAGCTTATCAGGAAGATTTATCTCTAGAAATAAAAGAAATAGCAGCTGAAATTGAAAATCCAATATCTGATGATTGCAAACTGTTTTTAGAAGATTACGCTTCTGCGATTAAAAGTTTTTCAAACTTAGTTTCTAAAATAGAAAAGAATCCAGATGATATCAATTTAATCATAGCAAGAGGATCTCAAGAAGATAATCTTTATAGTTACTCTTCAAAACCTCAAATGTTTCAATGTTCCCAAAATGACGCATTCAAGCAACAAGTAGAAATTTTAAACAACAAGAGAGATAAATTATTATCAAATTAATAAATAACACAATGATGGACAAAATAAAAATAGGACTTTTAGGCGTAATCCTAGTATTAGTAGCTTACAACACCGTTAGCTTATCGGGAGTGAATAAGAACATGGATGCGTTAGAAACCAATGTGATGACAAAATTAGAAAATGTAAAAGCAGCCACCCAAACTCCAGCTGTAGTAGCACCGACTTCCATTGCAAACCCCGCAACTCCACCACCTGTAATGCCTACCACACAAACAAAACCCGTGGGTCCAACTACCAATGTCAAATTTGACGAGGATCTTCATGATTTTGGAGCAGTAAGTGTTGATAGTGAAAATTATTATGCATTTACATTTAAAAACACCGGTAGCGAACCTTTATTAATATCTAATGCAAAAGGCTCTTGTGGATGTACCGTTCCAAAATGGCCAAAAGAAGCTATTCAACCAGGCGAATCTGGTACAATTGATGTTAAGTACACACCAAACAAAGGACAAGCTGGTCAAAAAATAGAGAAAGTAGTAACCATTACAGCCAACACTCTACCAGCTAATACAATGGTAAGAATAAAAGCGGAAGTAACTGAAAAATAGAATTACATATTATACTATTATTAATGCCAAAATAGCACTTGTTTTGGCATTTTTTATGCTTTCTACCTTTTCTAAAGCTCAGGACTGTACCCCCAAAAACATTGCCTTCAAAACAGGAGAGCAACTTAACTACGATGTTTATTATAATTTAAAAAAACTTTGGGTTCCTGCTGGCAAAGTACGGTTTCAAGTCTATGACTCTACACTAAACGGACAACCTTGTTTCTTATTAGACGGTAAAGGTAAATCATTAAAAAGCTATGATTATTTCTTTAAAGTTAGAGATCATTATGTCAGTGTAGTTAATAAAAAGACATTAGAACCTTATAAGTTTGAGCGAAGCGTTATGGAAGGAGGTTTTAGACTATATTATGATTATCGTTTTGATAATGATAATCAAAAAGCAATAGTTTTTAGTAAAAAGGGCGATACTACCCAGGGGCAAGAAATAGATTTTCCAACGTGTTCGTTTGATGTTATGACTACAGTATATTATGCGAGATGTTTAGATTTTTCAAAATTAGCCATTAACGATACCATTCCGTTAACCATGATGATCGATAAAGAAATTTTTGACGATGTTTACATAAGATATAAAGGTAAAGAAACCATTAAAGGTCCTAATGGGAAAAAGTATAAATGTATAAAATTTAGTCCCTTACTCGTTGAAGGAACTATTTTTAACGATGGCGAAGACATGACCGTATATGTTACTGATGATAAGAATAGAATTCCCATATACGTAGAAGCAAATATTGCCGTAGGATCTATCCGAGCATTCTTAACCACATATAAAAATTTAAAATACAGTTTGGATGCTGTTGTAAAATGATTTTTAGCTATTTTTTATCTTAAACTGAACCTTTTTATTTTTTCAAATGTACAGGAGGTATAAAACAAGTTAAAATGAAAAAAACAATCCAACAACACATCGCATTATTTATACTTTCTTTTGTAGTATTCTCTTTATTTTCATTCAAAGTAATTGAAAATGGAGGGATAAAAGGTTGGTTTATTGCGGGTTCTCAACGAGACGCTTATGAAATAGGAACTGTACACGATCCAGATCGAGAAGGGAAAGTGGCTTATCTAAAATCAATAAAAAACGTAAAGAAAAATAAATTTGGAACTATCATGCAATCTTTTGATGCTAAAGATTATTTGGGAAAAAAAGTTAAGCTCACGGGATTTATAAAAACAAAAGAATTGAAAAGTTGGGCGGGAATGTGGATGCGTGTCGATGGAGAGAATGGAAAGCTGTTGAGCTTTGATAATATGGGTGACCGAAAGATCGAAGGAGAAACACCTTGGACAAAATATGCAATAATATTGAACGTACCTAAAAGCAGTCTTACCATTAATTATGGAGTGCTTTTGAGTGAGACCGGTATTATTTGGATAGATGATTTAAGTTTTGAAGTAGTTGGAATAGCCGAAGAGACTACAGGTAAAGACTTGTTGAAAGCTCCGAAAAATTCATCTTTTGAAGACTAAAAACCTTTTGAAAAATATAAAATACTTATCCTACTCCGATGAAGAATTAATGCAGTTCATTGCCAATGGAAAAGAAGGTGCTTTTGATGAAATCTACAATCGATATGCTAAGAAAATATTTCATTTTTTGTGCTCTAAACTAAATAATGACTCCGAAAAAGCCAATGATCTCTTACAAGATTTATTCTTGAAAATAATAGAACAGCCCAAATCATTCGATACTAAAAAGAAATTTTCATCATGGATATTTACAGTTGCATACAACCAGTGTATTAATGAACATAGACGAAACAAGGTAAGAGGTTTAAAAGTGAATGACTTTGAAATGAATACAGTAATTGACCCAGACTCAAGCACTATGAAAGAAGAGAACAGGTTTACTCCGTTTATGAATAAATTAACGCAAGAATTAAATAAATTGAATCCAAAACATAGTACCGTATTTGAGTTGCGATACACGCAGAATATGTCTATAAATGAGATTAGTGAAGTTATGGAATGTAGCAAGGGAACTGTGAAATCCAGATTGTATAATGCAACTAAGAAGTTAGCGACACTTCTACAAGATTTTAATAGAAAGCCAATAAAAAAATGAAAGAAGAATTAGATGAAAAATTAGAACAGCTTTGTCTTTCAAAATCATTTGAGGAATTGACAAATGAAGAAAGAGCTTATGTTTTAAGCTTGACTTCCGAAGATGATTATACTTTGTTTTCTGATTTTTTGAATGACGTAGTAGATGCATCTCAACAAAAAATTAAAAATACAGAAGTAAGAGCAGATTTAAAAAAGAATCTTAGTAAAGCGTTTAGAAAAAAGCATCAAAAAAATCGGTCAAAAATAGGAACACTGTCTTTGGTCGTAACTTTAGCTGCAAGTTTGTTGTTGATATTTACTGTTTATAAAAGTAACGATTCAACTATTCATCAGAAAGAAACGGTAAAGAAATTTAAAAACGAGAATAGAGCTATTTCTATTGAGGAATTTGTACAAAGTACTCAAGTTGACAAAACAATTGCTCTGATGCAAGATGATGAGGTGACAAAGGAATTGATGACTATGGATTTTTCTAAATTTAAAGGGTTCAAGAAGTAATAACCACAAGTCCTTTTCTTCGTTTTTTAAGACTTTCTTTTTTAATTTGGTTGTTAATAAGAATGTTATTAGTGTTAATTGAAAAAACGAGGAGAAGTGATTTGTTTTGTAATTTATCAATTATTTTAGTGCGTTATTCGCTTCGAATTACTAACTTTGAAACGAATAAATAAAAACAAAATATTATGGCAATTTTAAAAGTATTAGAAATCCTTTCAAGTTCAAAGAAAAGTTGGGAAGATGCAACAGCACAAGCAGTAAAAGAAGCATCTAAATCTGTAAAAGGAATTACATCAGTATATGTACAAGATCAAAGTGCAGTAGTGAAAAATGGAAAAATCACTGAATACAGAGTAAATGTAAAAATTACTTTTGCAATTAGAAAAAAATAATTTAGAATAATTTTATTCTTCGTATTTATAAGGCATTCATAAAATTATGGATGCCTTTTTTTATATTAATTAGCCTTAAACACTTGTTAATACAATGATATGATTATTTTTGCGTTCAATAGTTTGTAATATGACGACTTTTAAAACACTTTCAATACTTATCCCAGCATATAATGAAGGGAAAACGATACACTTGATACTTGATAAAGTAAAAGCGGTAAAATTAGTGAATGATATTGCTAAAGAAATCATTATTGTCAATGATTGTTCCTCTGACAATACCGTAGAAGCTATTGAAACATACAAAAAACAAAACCCAGAACTTAAAATACAACTATTCAACCAAGAAATAAATCAAGGTAAAGGAGCTGCCATTCACAAGGCTATGGAACTTGCAAAAGGAGAGTATCTGATTATTCAAGATGCAGATTTAGAATACGACCCTGAAGAGTATAACGACTTATTGAAGCCCGTAATTAATGGTTTTGCAGATGTCGTTTACGGATCTCGATTCATAGGGGGAAGCCCGCATAGAATTTTATTCTTTTGGCATTCAATAGGTAATAAGTTTTTGACCAAATTATCAAATATGTTTACCAATCTTAATCTTACAGACATGGAGACATGTTATAAATTGATTCGTACAGATATAGCACAAGGTCTCCATCTTGTAGAGAATAGATTTGGGTTCGAACCAGAACTTACAGCAAAACTATCACGAACAAAAGATGTGAGAATCTACGAAGTAGGTATTTCATACTATGGGAGGACGTATGAAGAAGGCAAGAAAATAGGATGGAAAGATGGATTTAGAGCTATTTATTGTATCGTAAAGTATAATGTCTTTAGTAAAAAGTAAATCGTCTAAATATTCTTTGCTTACCATTCTGTTCTTATCTTTTTTTGTAAGTTGGAATGGTAACTTTGCTTCATCTTTTTGTTATTAATTTGGTTTAACAAATTTGAAGCAAATTATCATTCCTTTCTCTTTTCTTACTTCATTTCGTAAGAAAGGAAAAGGGAATAACGTAGTGAAACTAATCAATTATGCCATTATAAAAGTTAAAGCAATGATTTATTTAGAAGATTCTGTAAATGTCGTAAAACCATTAATTGTTGGTAAATTTAGACACCATAAAAAAGACTACTTTGCTAGCTATTTAGATATTGCTAAAGAATATCCAACTATAAAGCTGAGAGAATGGACCGAAGTTGAATACTCATTTTTGACACCAAACATTCGTCATTCTACTGATGACTTGCAGGTTTTCGGGTGGCTAATGGGAACTGGATCTTTTATCATTGATGATTTAACTGTAATCGTTTATAATGAAAAATAAAATTACATATTCAAAAGGAAGTTTACTTATAATTAGTATAATTCTTATTTGGTCCGTTTTCAATATCAAACCTTGGCGAAATGCCGAACAGGCACACAAGCTTATCGAACAAGATGTGACCAATTATTATTGTTATTTGCCCGCAGCGTTTATTCATCATGATCTTACTTTTAAGTTTGTTTTCAATGATTCTTTAAATTATATTGGAGATTCTCAGTTTTGGCCAGTTGCCGTTCAGGGTAGTGATGCTTACGTAATTAAAATGACAATGGGATTGTCCTATATGTACGCACCATTTTTTGGAATGGCACATATATCAGCTTCAGTGAGTTCCAAGTATGAAGCCAATGGTTTTTCTATGCCTTATGAGTTTTTTCTAACACTGTCTAGTGTTTTTTATGTCATTTTAGGTTTTTTCTTTTTACGATTGATTTTGCTCAAGCATTTTTCTGAAGTTATTGCAGCGATAGTTATGTTGCTTACTTTGGTTGCTACTAATCTCTATTATTATAGTACAACAGAACCTGCAATGTCTCATGCTTATTTGTTTTGTTTGTTTACTATCTTTATATTTAATTCCATAAAGTGGTTGGAGCATAACAAGATTAAAAACATAATTTTTATCGGTTTGGCAGGTGGGTTAATCACACTAATTCGACCTGTGGATATTCTCATATTTATATTTCCTTTGTTATATAAAATTACAAGTTTAGAAACCCTTAAGGCTCGATTTTATCTAATTTGGGAACAAAAAACACACATTCTAATACTCATTGTCTCTGCGTTTGTCGTTTTATTTCCGCAGCTTCTATTTTGGAAGTTAAACACTGGCAGTTGGGTGTATTACTCCTATACAGATGAACACTTTTTCTTTACCAATCCGCATATTTATTATGGATTGTTTAGCTATCGAAAGGGCTGGTTGTTATACACGCCTATTATGTTTTTCTCCATTTTTGGAATAATAACATCTTTTAAACATAATAAAGAGTTCTTATGGAGCGTTGCCGTTTATTTACCCATTCATATCTATGTTACTTATAGTTGGTGGTGTTGGTGGTACGGTGGTAGTTTTGGATCTAGACCCATGATTGAGACATATGCTTTGTTAGCTTTACCATTGGGGAGCTTTTTGACCTATGTTTCTCAACGTAGCTTATTTATTAAAGTGCCTATACTAATTATTTCAATGTTTTTCATTACCCTTAACTTGGTGCAAACTGCTCAGAAAAGAGTAGGAACCATTCATTGGGATGGAATGACTAAAGAAGCTTACTGGAAAAACTTTATGCAAATAGAAGATGTTGGTGGTATTTGGGACACCTACTTACCTCCAGATTACGATAAAGCTAAAAAAGGAGAAGAAGAATATAATGTAGCTGATTAAAATAGAAGTTTACCAAGTAACAGCAATCTTACCGGTAGATTTTCTACTTTCCAGAAAAGCATGAGCTTCTCCTATTTGATCAATGTTGTAAATACCTCCTGTGGTAGGTTTTAACGCACCTTCTTCTGTCATACTCACAACAGCTTCTAGGCATCTTTGTAGTACTAGCGGTTTGTAGTCTGCTATTCTGAGCATATTTACACCTATTACGCCTTGAGAGTTCATCAGCAATTGAATAGGAGTGAGAATACCAAAATTCCAAACTAGACCAAGTGTAGCTAGTTTCCCCCCTTTTTTACCCGCTCTTTCAGCAGCTCCATAGATTACTGATTTTCCTCCTCGGTCAAGAAGGCTTAAATCTTTTTTGAACGATTTTCCACCAACAGAATTGAATGCTACATCTAGTTTTTTTCCTTTAGAAAGTTTAATTAATTCACTTTCGTAATTTACTTTTCTATAGTTAATTGGAAAATCTACGCCATTGTTTCTGAGGTATTCAAATTTCTCATCAGAACCCGAAGTCCCATATACGATACAGCCTTTATTTTTGGCTAGTTGCGTAAGAGCAGTGCCTACTCCGCCAGCGCATGCATGTATTAATACTTGGTCACCTTCGTGCAGGCTTACACATTCGTAAGCAGCATAATAAGCGGTACAATATTGGGTGGCTAAAGCAGTAGCTTCGGCAGCATTTATCTGGTCGGATATTATAGCGCATGCTCTATAATCGGTCTTTGCATACTGTGCGTATCCTCCAAATCTAGTCATTGACACAACACGTTTACCTAATAAATGTTTGGCAGCATCTGAAGCAACTTCGACTACCTCTCCTACTACATCATAACCCAATATGCTGGGTAATGGAGGAGCATCTTTGTAAAGTCCGTTTCTTGCCATTACATCTGCAAAGTTAAGTCCAAATGCCTCCACTTTTACCAACACATCAAACCCTGAAATGGTAGGCTTTGCCACTTCTCTTATTTCAAATGCTTTAGACGCATCTCCAAGTTTGGTCAATACAGCTGCTTTCATAATTTTATTGTTTTACGTTGTACAAAGTTAGTCTTTTACGCTGATTGATATAAAAAAAGAATCTATTTTTGGATAGGATTTGCAACTATTAATTTGAACATCAGCATACCAAATAATACTGATTTAATTTTGAGTTACGCTGAAAAAACAATTTACAAGGCGCATTTCAATGTTATTTTTGTATATATAAAACTATGAAAATACTATCTATAAATATTGGAAAAGCTACTACTATTACATATAATGGTAAGTCTGAACAAACGGGTATATTTAAAATGCCCATTATAGGATCAATCACGCTAGATTATGAAGATGTGCTTGGCGACATAGTAGTGGATAGAAAATATCATGGAGGCAAAGACAAAGCTGTCTATATGTACGGGGCGAATCATTATGCTTATTGGAAAACTCGATACACAACTGCCGACTACACCTATGGAGCTTTTGGCGAAAACATCACATTAGAAAATATCAATGAACACAAAATATTCATAGGAGACATGTACCAATTGGGAGGTGCAACAATACAAGTAACATCTTCTCGTATTCCCTGTTATAAATTAGGCATACGCTTAGGCAATCCTATGGCTATAAAAACATTTGCCGAACAAAGTCGATCGGGTGTTTACTTTAGAGTACTATCTGCTGGCGAAGTATTCAAAGGTGATCAAATGCAACTAATTAATAAATCAACCGAAAAATTATCCGTTGCAGCGCTTCATAGTTTGTTTTCATATCAAAAAAACAACATAGAACTAGCAGAAAGAGCTATAAACCATCCTGATATAGCAGATAGCTTTAAGAATAGTATCCAAAAACTTATCAATACACAAAAAATAGCTAGGGGTATTAGCTAATAATTAAAATAAAAATTCATAAAATTGAAATCAAGTTAGAATTATCTTGTAAAGGTGGATTTTCATTTGGTAAGTTTAAAAAATATTTGCAATCTTTACAGCATAAATGAAAACGACAATTACATATCCATTTTACTATTTCTTTTTTACCAAAAAAGGCTAGACGGATATAAACAATATATTTATTGGCCTTTCTAATTTTGAAAGGCTTTTTTTATGCTATAAAATGAAAAAAATTGCAATACAGGGAATACAGGGGTCTTTTCATGAGGTGGCAGCTCAAAAATACTTTGGCAAAGATATTCAAGTAGCAGAATGCCTAAGTTTCAAAGAATTATGCGAAGCCTTGCATCACGACAAAGTAGATTTTGCTATAATGGCTATTGAAAACACCATTGCTGGTAGCCTACTACCTAATTATGCTTTGATAAGAGAATATAAATTCAAAATTATCGGGGAAGTATTTCTGAACATAAAAATGAATTTAATGGCGTTAAAAAATGTAACTCTTACCGATGTGAATGTAATAGAGTCGCATCCAATTGCACTTCAGCAATGCAAAGAGTTTGTGTACGAAAATATTCCTTATGCTAAAATGAAAGAATCAAATGATACAGCAGAAAGCGCAAAAAACCTAAGAGATTCAAAAAAAACGTATAAAGCAATTATAGCGGCTGAAAGGTGCGCAGAATTATACGATCTGGAGATATTAGAAAAAGGAATAGAAACAAATAAACACAATTTTACGAGGTTTTTAATTTTAAATAAAGATGGTGTATCTGATATAGAAAACAATAAAGCGTCATTGAGTTTACAATTAGGACACGAGGTGGGTAGTTTGGCAACCATTCTCACCATATTCAAAACACATCACGTCAACCTTACTAAAATTCAATCTGTACCCATAATAGGTTCACCTTACGAATATCATTTTCATATTGATGTAGAATGGAAGGAAAATCAAGAATATGAAAAAGCATTAAATGAAATTATTAAAAAAGTTTCGTCTTTTAGCTTGCTAGGTGAATATAAAAAAGCAACATATAGTCTTAACAATTAAATATGATTATCCCTCAGGCAAATAGATTAGATTCCGTACAGGAGTATTATTTTTCTAAAAAACTTAGAGAAATAAAGCAACTCAATGCAGCGGGAAAAGATATTATAAATCTAGGAATTGGAAATCCAGATCGAGCACCTCATAAAACTGTAATAGAAAAGTTAAATGCGGTAGCTAATCGGATAGACTCACACGGATATCAGCCTTATAATGGAATAGATGAATTACGAAATGCGATATGTAAGTACTCCTTCAAATATTACAATACAGATTTGAATGCGAATGAAGTTTTACCTCTTATCGGATCTAAAGAAGGTATTACCCATATTACACAAGCGTTTGTTAATCCAAAAGATATAGTTCTCATTCCCAATCCTGGTTACGCAACCTATGGTACTGTATCTAACTTGATTGGTGCAAACATCCAATATTATCACCTTAAAGAAAGCAATGGATTTCAATTAGACCTGGAAGAAATCAAGCGATTCAACCTTGATGGTGTAAAACTTATGTGGTTAAACTTTCCAAATATGCCTACTGGGACAACTGCCGATAAAACAAAAATAAAAGAACTGATTGATTTGGCTAAACAGCACCGTTTTTTAATAATAAATGACAACCCATATAGCCAGATTCTTAGTCAAAACCCGTTTAGCATTTTTCAAATTGAAGGAGCAAAAGAAGTAGCTTTAGAATTGAATTCACTTAGTAAATCTCATAACATGGCAGGATGGAGGGTTGGATGGGTCTCTGGGTATAGTAAATACTTACAAACGATTCTTAAAATAAAAAGCAACATGGATTCGGGGAAATTTCTCCCTATCCAAAAGGCAGCCATTGCAGCACTTTCATTAGAACAAGACTGGTTTGATCAAAACAACACAATCTATAAAGCTCGAAAAAAATATGCAAACAGGATATTTGATCTTTTAAAGTGCAACTATTCACCTCCACAAGTAGGTATGTTTGTTTGGGCAAAAATACCTAACCACATCTCAGATGTTGAACTATTAGTAGATGATTTAATCCAAAAAGCTGGTGTATTTATTACACCTGGAAAAATATTTGGTTCGGAAGGTAACCGGTATTTACGCATCTCTCTTTGCACAAAAAAAGAGACCTTTGTCTTGGCTATAGATAGAATAAAAAATTATTTAGATAACAAATGAAATTAGGAATAATCGGACTGGGCTTAATAGGAGGTAGTATCGCAAAAGATGCTCGCACATCTGGATTTGCATCTACTATTGTGGGGTATGATAAAAACAAGCAACACATTAACGAAGCACTTTCTCTAGGGTTAATAGATAATGCTGAAACCATTGCCAATATGAATGCCACCGTAGATCTAATCATTGTAGCCATACCGGTAGATGTAGCAAGAAATGTAGTTGTAGATCTACTCAATCAAGAAAGTGGAATTGCAACAATTACAGATGTAGGCTCTACCAAATCTGGGATTTGCAAACGAATAGAAAACCATCCAAAAAGACAAATGTTTGTGGCGGGTCACCCGATTGCAGGAACAGAAAACGCAGGCCCTAGTGCTGCTGTTGACCATTTGTTTAACAACAAAACCGTCATTTTATGCGAGCAAGAAAAATCCAGCAAAGCATCTTTTGATTTGGTCAAAAACCTCTACATTAAGTTGGTAGCAAATATTCGATTAATGGATGCAGAAGATCATGATAGACACATGGCATATGTTTCACACCTCTCTCATATATCCTCTTTTGCACTAGGACTTACGGTTTTGGATATGGAAAAAAACGAAAAAACTATTTTTGATATGGCAGGATCGGGGTTTAGCTCTACGGTGCGCTTAGCCAAAAGTTCGCCAGAAATGTGGACCCCAATTTTAGAACACAATTCCGAATATCTTATTCCAGCACTAGAACAATACATAGATCAATTACAAGATTTTAAAACTTTTTTGAAACATAAAAAAACAGCAGACATTTACCAACTGATGGCAAATGCAAACGAAATAAGACGAATACTTAAAGGAGATATACAAAATGGATAAACAACTCAATATAACCCCCAAAGCAGACTGGCTACTAAAACACAAACGTCCCATAATAATAAGCGGACCTTGTAGTGCAGAAACAGAAGATCAGGTTATGAATACGGCACTGAAATTGGCTAAATTAGGAAAGGTTGACTATCTTCGAGCTGGTATATGGAAGCCTCGAACACGTCCCAATGCATTTGAAGGAGTAGGAATAGAAGCGCTACCTTGGTTAGTGAACGCTGGCAAAGAAACAAATATTCCTGTCACTACTGAAGTGGCAAATGCGGCACATGTAGAAGCCGCACTAAAAGCTGGCATAGATATGTTGTGGATTGGAGCTAGAACTACGGTCAACCCTTTTTCTGTGCAGGAAATTGCTGACGCTATAAAAGGCGTGGACATTCCTGTAATGGTTAAAAATCCGTTAAATCCAGACTTACAACTTTGGATAGGTGCCATGGAGCGTATCAATCAGGCGGGCATAACTAAATTAGGGGCTATTCACAGGGGGTTTTCTAGTTTCGAAAAAACGGTTTACCGAAACATACCTCAATGGAATTTCCCGATAGAACTAAAAAGAATGTTTCCTGACCTACCTATAATTTGCGACCCTAGTCATATAGGCGGAAACCGAGATTTGATTGGTATGATTTCTCAAAAGGCATTGGATTTAGACTTTGATGGACTAATGATAGAAAGCCACCCAACACCGGATGCTGCCTGGAGTGATGCTAAACAACAAGTAACTCCGCTAGCTTTAAAGGAAATTATCAATGATTTAATCGTAAGAAACATCAGCACCGAAGACAAAAACTTCATTGACCACCTGAGTGAGCTTAGAGATAGAATAGATGATTTAGATGAAGAAATAATTCAGAAACTTGCCAATAGAATGAAGATTGCAATTGAAATTGGGAGCTACAAAAAAAACAATGACGTTACCATTCTTCAGGTTAATAGATGGAATGAAATTGTAAAACAAAGAAAACAACTCGCTAATGCAATGGGTCTTTCTGATAGATTTATCAGTAAGTTTTTAAAAATCATTCACGAAGAATCTATTCAGAATCAAACTAAAGTTATGAATTCCTAACTTTAATTGCAATTATATAGTCTTTAAAATTTTAACGAAAATACAAGCATGTCGTCCATTTGTGCTACATCTTCCATCCAATGGTTGATGAAAATAGATAGCGCGTCTTTCTGCTCATTTAAAGGTAAATGTGAATTTTTTTTCAAAAATTCTGTTAGCCTTTTTAAATAGAGTTTCTTTCCTTTCTCTCCTCCTTTTTGGTCATAGATACCATCAGAAAATAAGAACACTTGATCTCCTTTTTCAAACTGAACCCTTCTTTCGGTAAAATGGAACCCCTCATTAAACAAAGAACCTATGTTTTTATTATCTCCTTTATACACGACTGTTGAACCATTATTTTTGACTACAAACAACTTATGGTGTGCAGCTGCAAAAACCATTTCTCGATCCACAATATTAACCTTAAACAAGCATATGTCTAAGCCATCTTTTGCCATAAACCCTCCGTCATCTTCGCCTAAACGATCATAAATAACGGTATTTAACTTATTTAAAATTTCAGCTGGAAAAAGAGTGTCATCTAAAGATATAATGTGATCCAAACTATTAATAGCAATTAAACTAATAAAAGCTCCAGGCACACCATGTCCAGTACAATCAGCCACAGCAAAATAATGTTCATCCTTCAGACAGGTAGTGTGATACCAATAAAAATCACCACTTACAGCACTTTGCGGTTGAAAAAACAGAAATGAATTATCAAAAATATGATTAATCGTTTGTTCGGAAGGTAGTAGCGACTCTTGTATTCGTTTAGCGTAATTTATACTATCATTAATTAGCCTATTTTGCTTCACTAGCTCTTCTTTTTGCTTATTTATTGCGATGTTATTATGTATGGCTTCATTTTTTAACAATTCCAACACACGGAAAGCTGTACCAAATCTTGATGCAAAAATTAAGGACATCGACAACATAAAAACAATATAGCTCATACTCATCAGAATAGGATCCGCTGTGAAGAAATTTGAATATTCTAATATTTGGGGTAGGGTAGTGAAAAAGAAAACAAACAACGCTAAGACCGCCCAAACTGTCCCCGATTCTCTATTTTTTAAGGCTTTATAAAAAATGTAAGGAGAATATAAAAGGGTAGAAAGTAATACAAAATTATTGACCAGCGTTGTATAAGTGAAAAAATCTCCTGGAATAAGACAAATTAATATAACAATTGAAGTGTATATTTTAAGAAAATTAAGGTAATACCTACTCGTTTGTTTTGGAAAAGCACAATGAATAAAATGAAACAAAAAAAAGTGCATTGCAAACATTGATATATACTCTATTCGCACAGTTAAATTCCAGTTTAAATCTGGAAAAACATACATAAGGCTCCTAGCACCGGTAACTATTATTCTAATTCCGAAACTGATTGAAAAAAAGCCAAAATAAAGGGCTGCTCGATCATCTTTCCAAAAGAAAAACATTCCGATAAAGAGAAAACCTAATATAAAGCAACTTCCCGCTAAAAACAAGTCGCTAGTTAGATTCTTTCTCCACATTGTATTAATTTCTTCAGAATAGCCAAATAAAACAGGATCTTGAATTCCTCCGTTTCTATGTCTGAAATTACTGACTTGAATTACAATCTCATTGGTATCTAGTAAAACTTCTAAAGGAATTGCTTTAGGTATCCAAAAGGGTACAGAGGTATTAAAATCAACACCTACTTTACCGGCTTTGCCTACCATTTTTCCGTTAAACCAGACAATATAAGAGTTTTGAATATTACTTAGATAAAGGGAAGTTTTTTCTTTCTGAATAGCGGTATCTACACAAAATAAAAGACGATAAGTTCCATAACCTTTCTTCTCGTACCCTTCAGGGTAATACTTCCAAAATTTCGGAACATCCCCGAAAGATTTTGCCCCATTTTTAAGAGTGAATTCTTCTGGATTGATTAGTTCACTCCAGTAGAACTCCCATTCACCTGATAATTTTATTGGACCATTTTCTACATCTTTCCTCTCTAGCCGTACCTCTCCTTTTTTAGCAAAAAGATGGACTTCAGCAAATAGCAATGTAGAATCAGTAAGTAAAAGTACAAAAAATAATATCAGGGATCGTAAATTCAAAAGTATCAGTTTAAGGTTTAACCCTCTAAATTTAGATATAAAAATTATAGATAGGGGGCATATTTAGAAAAATAATTTATTTTTTTAAAGCACATTTCAAAATTAATTTGTTAAAAATCAATTTTTATTTTGTAAAAAAAGCCAATTCTAATTAAAGAATTGGCTTTAGGAAATCTCTAAAATAAGTTAGGACTATTTATTAGCTGCATATAATTCAGTCACTTTATCCCAATTAATTACATTAAAAAATGCATTGATATAATCTGGCCTTCTATTTTGATAGTTTAAGTAATAAGCGTGCTCCCAAACATCTAAACCTAAGATAGGGAAACCACTACAACCAACACCTCCCATCAATGGATTATCTTGGTTCGGAGTAGAACAAACTTCTACTTTTCCACCTTTGTGAACACAAAGCCAAGCCCAACCAGAACCAAAACGAGTTCCTGCAGCTGAAGAAAACGCATTTTTAAATTCTTCAAAAGAACCAAAAGCAGCATTTATTGCATCTGCAACTTCTCCAGTCGGCTCTCCTCCTCCATTTGGAGACATTACTTCCCAAAATAAACTGTGATTGTAAAACCCTCCACCGTTATTTCTGACAGCACCATTACTCATATCAAGGTTTTCAAGAATATCTTCTATAGATTTTCCTGCTAATTCAGTTCCTTCAATTGCAGCATTTAGTTTTGTAGTGTATCCATTGTGATGTTTTCCATGATGGATCTCCATTGTTCTTGCATCTATGTGTGGTTCCAATGCATCAAATGCATACGGTAATTTTGGTAATTCAAAAGCCATAATATTATATTTTTAATTTGTATTTAAGTTTAATTATTGCAAAGTTACGGTTTGATTTGAAATATGATTAAAATCATTCTAAATAATTTTTAAATACACATATAAATAAAATCAATACGTTTATAAAACCTCATAAATAACAGGCTTGCAAGGAGAGGCATCATTCACAAAACTAGCAGGTTGAAGATTTAAGAAATAGTTGCCATCGCTTATTTCTTCGGCAACATAAATCAGTTCTGTTATAGTAGCATCAAATCTAGTACGTTGAGGATGCATCCAAAAGGCATGATGCGCCAGTAAGTGTCCTCCATCAAATTCTTTATCCACAGAAGGCAGATCTATTAAGAAATGTTTAACCCCTAGGTTTGCTAAATATTCCATAGCATCTTCACACACGTAAGCCCAATTACTTCCGCTCCAGTTCTTTGATTTTTTGTCTAGATTATTTGGAGTTGTTCTTATAATCAAAGCATCCACTTGCTCGGTAACAAGTTCTTTAATCTGCGAAAGTGTAATTTGAAAATCTCCTTTTTTTGCCAATCTGTTTCCAAACCGTTAAACTGCTCAGGAGTGATAGTAATCAGTTGTGCTCTGAAGAAGAAATTAGTAAGATGTTCATTGATGGAATAAACCTCCTCTGCAATGTGACCTACACATTCGGTATGTGTGGTATTGCCGTGTGGATTGAAACTAATGTTTCTAAAGTTGGTAGTTCCCCCTTCAGCAACACTGCCTACAAACTGTTCGGTTCGTACTATTTCAATTTCAATAGGATCTACATACCAAGCTCTGCTAGAAGGTAGGCTTGCCTCGGTTGGTATAGAAATATCAATAGGTTTGGAGAAATCAATCTCAAAATCTCCAGTCGTATGATGAATTGTTGCCTTCATAAGGTGTGAAGGTAAATAAAAAAAAGGTTTTTCTTCAAATACACTCAAACCAAATCATTTACGAATTGGATATTTTTCAAAACTTGAATCCCTTAACATAAACTTAAGGTAGAAATAATACAAACCTAAAATGGTCGCTACAATCGATTAACATTAAGAGTTGACTTTTGCATCGAGTTAATAAATAAAACTAGGAAATGAAAACTACAATGATTTCAAAAATTGGTATCGCTACAATAGTAGCTGCTACACTAAGTGTAAGTTCTTGCAAGAAAAAAGGATGTACAGATTCTACTGCTACAAACTATAGCGAAAAGGCAAAAAAAGATGATGGTAGCTGCCAGTATGCAGAAGAAACCAACAACAATGAAATTGTACAAGGAAATATTACAAGTAATACAACTTGGTCAAATGATAAAATATATGAATTGAAAGGAAAAGTTGTGGTTATGAATGGAGCAACTTTGACCATAGCAGCTGGCACTATTATAAAAGGACAAGAAGGGTCAGGAACAAATGCTTCTGCACTAATCATAGCAAAGGGAGGAAAACTAAATGCTATAGGAACTGCTGCTAATCCCATAATATTTACTTCTGTATTGGATAATATAGAAATCGGTCAAAATTCAGGTACAAACCTTGACGAAACAGATAACGGAAAATGGGGAGGATTAATTATCTTAGGTAACGCGCCTATTTCTGCTGGAGATGGAGATACACAATCTCAAATAGAAGGCATTCCTGCTACTTCATCTTATGGAGCTTTCGGAGGAACTAATGCTACTGACAATTCAGGTACTTTATCATTCATATCCATAAGACATGGGGGTACGTTGATAGGTGCAGGGAATGAAATCAATGGATTGACGCTAGGTGGTGTTGGATCAGGAACAACAATAAGCAACATAGAGATAGTTGCTAATTTAGATGACGGAATAGAGTTTTTTGGTGGGACTGTAGATGTATCTAACCTACTCGTTTCTTATCAAGGTGACGATGGAATCGATATAGACATGAATTATGCTGGTACGATAAATAATTTTGCTGTTGTTCACGGAATCAATACGGATGAAGGTCTTGAAATTGATGGTCCTGAGGGAATAACAAATACAACAGGACTTTTCACATTGAATAATGGAACTATAAGAACGGTTGACAACGTAGGAACAGGTGTTGATTTTAAATCAAAAGCTCAAGGTACTTTAAATAATGTAGCTTGGATTGGGTATCAAGGTGAGGCTATCAAGTTTAGAAGTTCCTTTTCGGACACAACGAATTGTACTGAAAAATCAGATGCCTATGCGCATCTAATTGCTTCAAGTCCTACTTTGACCTTAAATAATTGCCAGTTTGAAACAGCTGCTTCTATAGCTAATGTAGTAGATGTATATTCTACTTCTTTTATCTTGTCTTCTAGCGATAATTGTACCGCTAATCAAGAATCAATTGCCGAATCCACTTTAGCTTCAAGCGGATCTTCAGTGGTCTCGATAGCTACTATTGGCGCAAACATGACAGCATTTAGTTGGACATGGACATCAATCAAAGGGAAACTATAAACCACAAATAAAGCCCCCTTTTTAGGGGGCTTATTTATACAATAAAACAAAATGAAACTAATTTTAAGTGTAGCAACTTTCATCGTACTAATGAGCACATCGTTTGCTCAAAAAGGTTCCATATCAGGAACGTTAACAGATGCCAAAACTGGCGAAACATTACCCTTTGTAAACGTCTATACCAAAGCAGATGTTACCAAAGGAACTTCAACAGATTTTGACGGCAATTACAAATTACAATTAGAAGCTGGCACATACGAAATTGTATATTCTTTTACTTCGTATAAAAAAGTAATAAAACCAGTAACCATTATTGCGGGAGAATCAATCATTGCAACCTTCAAAATGGAAGAAAGTTCGCAAGAGTTGATTGAGTTCAAAGTAGTAGGGCAATCAAAAGCAGCTAAAACCATGGCGGCATTTGACAGAAGCAAGATGAACAATACCAATATGGTAGATGGTACATCAAACGAACAAATGAAAAAAACAGGAGATAGTGATGCTGGTGAAGTGATCAAAAGAATTACGGGTGTTTCTGTAATAGATGGAAAAGAGGTTTATGTAAGAGGCTTAGGCGATCGCTATACCAAAACCATTCTTAACGGAATGTCCATTCCGGGGTTAGACCCAGATAAGAATACGGTTCAAATGGATGTTTTTCCAACAAATTTAATTGACAATATTACAGTTTATAAAACATTTTCTCCTGAATTACCAGGTAACTATACTGGGGGATTAGTTGATATCGTAACCAAAGATTTTCCGAGTCAAAAAACACTTTCTTTTAGTGTCGGAGGAAGTTTTAATTCTGCCACGACTTTGAACAACAACTTTATCTTATATGACAGAGGTAGGTTTGATGCATTCGGATTTGATGATGGCAGTCGAGCAATGCCTGTAAATGCCAATAAGAAATTTCCAGACCCTACTACTAACGACAAAGAGCTAACCACTTTAACCAAAAAGTTTGACCCTCAAATGGCGGTAAGCAAAGCTAAAGCCTTACCCAACCAGAATTATTCTTTTGGCATCGGAAATCAAATAAAACCCGAGGGTAAAAACTATGCATACGGATATAATTTTTATGTAAATTACGCTAATCAATATAGCTTTTATGAAGATGTAACTTTTGGTTCATATAGAAAAGATTCTGAGTCTAAAGAAAATGAGCTTTATCCAGATAGAATATCAAAAGGAGCTACGGGAAGTCAAAACGTAATCTGGTCTGCATTATTAGGGCAATCAATAAAATACAATAAGAATAATAAAATTTCTTTTAATGTTTTTCATACACAAAATGGTCAATCTCAAGCGGCTATGCTTACTGAAAATAATTATGAAAACAACCCAGCTACATTGGTAAAACAAAGTTTACAGTACACGCAAAGGTCGGTTAGCAATGTTAATCTTATGGGAAAACATACGTTAGCAAATAAAAAATGGCAAGTAAAATGGTCTGTTTCTCCTTCGTTATCAAAAATTAGTGACCCAGATATTAGAAGTACTGTATTGGAACAAGAAGAGGATGCTACAGTTGAAGGAGGATATACGTATAGCCTTAATCAAAGTGTGGGAGGCGAAATAAGAAGAATATACAGAGATTTGAACGAGTTTGATATACACGGAAAATTAGATTTTGAATATGACTTTGATTTAAAAAACAAGTTAACATCTAAAATTAAATTTGGTGCTTCTGAAATTTTCAAAACCAGATCCTTTGAAGTATATGACTTTGTATTTAACTTAGAAAATGTCAATCAATCTTCAAGTGATCCCAACTGGTATTTTGAAGATCAAAATATATGGACCCCAGAGACAGATAAAGGATTGTATGCCGATGGAGAAAGAGAATTGTCAAATTCTTTTGAAGCTACTCAAACTATAATGGCAGCTTACCTTATGAATGAATTACCAGTATCTGAAAAATTCAAAGCTATATATGGTGTGAGAATGGAGAAAGTAACTAATACTTACACAGGGCAAAATAACGATGGTACAATCATTTATAATGATGATGTGGTATTGGATGAAACAAATTTTTTGCCTGCAATAAATTTAGTTTATCTATTGAAAGAGGTGAAGTCTAACAAGATGAACTTAAGAGGGTCGTATTCTCAGACCGTAGCTAGACCTTCGTTTAAAGAAAAATCTATAGCTCAAATATATGATCCAATTCAAGGGAGACGATACAATGGAAATATTGATTTAATGCAAACCAATATTCATAATTCAGATTTAAGATGGGAGTATTTTTATGGAAGAACAGAAGTGTTATCTGCATCGGTATTTTATAAGAAGTTTTTAAACCCTATCGAATTGGTTTCATTTGATATTGCACCAAACGAAGTAAAACCTACTAACGCAGGAGAAGCAACCGTTTATGGGATAGAATTAGAAGCTAGAAAAAGAATAGGATTAAAAGAATCAAATTCTAAAAAATGCTACATTGGCACGAATTTCACGTGGATTAAATCTCAGATTGACATGAATAAAGTGCTCATCACCAAAGGAGATTCCTTCCAGACAGAAAAAGAAATACGGCAAGCCAATGCGAGAAACGGAGAGGTAATAAAAGACTATCGACCGATGTATGGACAATCTCCTTATCTAATCAATGCTTTTGCTTCCTATTCAGACGATTCTTTAGGATTGGATTTGAATTTAAGCTACAATGTTCAAGGAAAAAGATTAGCCGTTATAGGAATAGGAGCGCTACCAGATGTGTACGAAAATCCTTTTCACAGCCTTAACTTTAAAGCAAGTAAAAAGCTTGGCGAAAAACAACAATGGAAGGCTAGTTTATCTGTTCAAAACATTTTAAACAATAACAAAACTAGAGTCTATGATTCGTATCAAGCAGAACCGCAGATTTATGACTTTTATAGAAGAGGTAGAACCTACTCTGTAACAATTAGCTACATGTTAAAATAAATTAGATTTGTTTTAATTTAAAGAGCACATCTCTTATGAGATGTGCTCTTTTTTTGTTGTAATACCATTAAAGCATCTAACAAAGTCCAATAAATTGTTTGTTTTGTATCGATTTTTCGTTGAAAATACTCAGATTAGCTATGACTATTCCTGCATTTTCGCTTCAAATCAATAAAGGACGTATAAATTTTCGGTTAGATTGAGCGTTCACAACCGATAATCATTATCAACACGCAATGTACAGTTGTTGCAGAAGTTTATATTTTGGAGTTTAAGACTTTAGTACAAACACATAAATGGTCTTACGCTCTTGTCATACCGACTTAACATTGGATTACATCTAATAAATAGTGCGTAGTCGGAAATAGGTTAGAATATAGGGCACCTCTAAAACCCATTTCTTTCAAAAAACAAAGATAATGAATGAGATACGAAGTATATTTTTTAGAATAGTCGTAGCTATTTTAAAAAAATATACTGAAGTCAGATTGTTTGTTAT
>CAMZLL010000056.1 GCA_947311505.1 uncultured Cryomorphaceae bacterium | reverse complement strand
TAATTAATCTAGTTGGCGATTATAATTCATTGATAGAATCGTTTAATCAAGAATTTTCAATTAATGATGACTTTTCAAGTAATCAAAAATTATTTGATGCTATTTTCCAACAGTATTCAAAAATTGGAAAGGGCGGATTATTGCTTATACAAATAGACGAATTCGGTAAATTTTTAGAATTTGCTGCAAACAATAATCCTGAAAAGGAAATGTATTTTATTCAGCAATTGGCTGAATTTGTAAATGATCCTTCTCGAAACATTATTCTTTTAACTACCCTTCATCAAGGGCTAGACACTTATGCATCTAAATTGACAGACGGGCAAAAGAACGAATGGCGTAAAGTTAGAGGCAGATTACAAGAAATCACTTTTAATGAACCAGTAGAACAGCTGTTAACACTTGCTTCAAATCATTTTGTAGAACAGCTTGGCGAAACCAAAGAAACAGAGTATTCTAAATTATTAGTCAAACTTCAACAACACAAACATATATTTTCTACTAAAGGAGATTATTTTTCTGGGTTGAAAAACTCATTATTTCCTTTAGATATTTTCTCTGCATATATATTAACATTGTCGTTACAGCGGTACGGACAAAATGAAAGGTCTTTATTTTCGTTCTTGCAAGCATCAGGTAGTCTAGGATTGAATGATTCTAAAAGAAAAAGCCCTCACTTTAGCATTCCATCAGTTTACGATTACTTATTAAGTAACTTCTATCAGCTACTAACAACAAGAGCCGTTTCAGATTTTTCAAAGTGGAGTTCCATTAGAGATTCTATTCAAAGAATTGAAATTATAGATAATATAAATACTCCTGTTGCTGAAGACTTATTAAAAACAATAGGACTTTTAAGTATATTCTCATCTAAAGGAGCTAAAATTGATGAGGAATTTATCGTTAATTATCTATCAAATAAATTTGAAGTAAAAGACATTAGAGAAACAATTGAATTACTTGAAAAACACAAGGTAATTAGATATTTCAAATTTAACTTTTCATATAAACTTTTTGAAGGTACAGATTTAGATATTGAAAGTGAATTAGCTAGGGTTGAAAACCAAGTACCTGAAGTGGTCGATTTAGTACATAAATTAGAAACCTATTTTGAGTTTCCAATTGTAACAGCTAAAGCAAATTCATATAAAACAGGAACACCAAGACTTTTTGAATACAAATTAAGTGACCGTCCTATATCAGAAATTCCTAAAGGGGAAATAGATGGTTTTATTAACTTGATTTTTAACACAAAATTAAGTGCTAAAAAGGTTAAAGAATTAACAAAAGCTGAGACGAATGCTATTGTTTATGGATTCTTTAAAAACACCGATAAAATTTCATCTGCTCTTTTTGAAATTGAAAAAACAAATCAAGTATTAAAAAATATTGAAAATGATGGTGACAGAGTTGCTATTAATGAATTACAAAAAATACTGAGGAGTAATCAAATTTTATTGAACCATTATGTACTTGACACATTATACAATCAAAATGATGTTGAATGGATATGTAGTGGAAAAAAATTGAACTTAAAAAATAAAAAGGAGCTAAATAAACAGCTATCAGTAATTTGCGATACTGTTTACTATAAAACGCCAATTATTAAGAATGAGTTATTTAATAAACATAAACCCTCTGGAGCAATAGCATCTGCTAGGAAGAATTATTTTAATGCATTAACAACTAATTTTGATAAAGAAGATTTAGGTTTTGATGCCGCTAAATTCCCGCCAGAAAAAACAATTTATTACACACTGCTTCATAAGAACGGAATTCATGTTAAAACAGAGACAGAATATACATTAACCAAGCCTACTGAAGATTCTGATATATTTAATATTTGGGAAGTTTGTGAATCATTTTTATCATCTGCTAAAAATGAGCCAAAGAAGATTACTGATTTAATTGATACTCTTACATCTGCTCCATACAAAATGAAACAAGGTGTAATTGACTTCTGGCTTCCAACATTCTTGTTTTTAAGAAGGGGGGATTACGCTTTGTATTCTGAAGGGAAATTTAAACCGTATATTAATAAGCAGGAACTATACTTGATTACACGTACTCCTGAACTTTATACCGTAAAATCTTTTGAATTAAATGATTTAAGATTATCATTTTTTAATAAATATAGAGAGTTATTAAGACTAGAAGACAGTGAGCAACTTAATGTATCGTCTTTTATAGAAAGTATCCGTCCAATTTTATTAACGTTTCGAGATTTAATTCCTTATTCTCAGAAAACTAATCGTATTTCTGTAGAAGCTATTCAATTAAGAAAAGCTATTCAGTTTGCTCAAGACCCTGAAAAAGTATTCTTTGATGAATTTCCTAAAGCTTTAGGATTTAACGCATCTGACTTATTAAAATCTAATGAAAAGTTTGACGATTACATCTATAAATTCCAATCTACATTGGATGAAATTAAAAATTCGTACAATGAATTATTAAATAGATTTGAGCAATTTATTGTTTCTGAAATAATTGGTAGAAAGTGTGACTTTGAAACATACAAAAAAGAACTTTCAAAAAGATTTACAGCTTTAAAAGAACACCAATTACTAACGAATCAAAAAACATTTATACAACGTGTTAATTCACCATTAAATGATAGAGATAGTTGGCTAGCTTCAATTGCGCAAGTTTTAATTAGCAAACCGCTTACTTCTATTGAAGATAATGACGAAAATTCACTAAAAGACAGCCTTAAACATATTGTAAAGGAATTGGACAACTTATCAGAACTAGAAAAAATTAACTTTGACAGTGACAAGGAAGAGGTGTTTAAGTTAGATTTTACAACAAAAAAAATGGGGTTAGTTCCACATGTAGTTAGAATTCCTAAAAGTAAAATTGAAAAGGTTAAAAAGAACATAGATAAGATTGAAAAGGAGTTAGGAACTGACAAACAAATGAGAATAGCAGCATAATCGTTATAACAAGAATTAGAGAATGAATAAGGTAAAACATGTATTAGGAATTTCTGGAGGGAAAGATAGTGCTGCATTGGCAATCTATCTGCACGAGAAGTATCCGCAAATTGACTTTACCTATTACTATACAGATACGGGTAAAGAGCTAGATGAGACCTACCAATTATTAGAGAATATTGAAATCTATTTGGGTAAAAAAATAGAACACTTAGTGGCTCATGACGCAAAAGAATCATCAGAAAATCCTTTTGATTTCTTTTATAAATCTTTTAGAGGTTACGTGCCATCTCCTACAGCTAGGTGGTGTACTAACATGATGAAATTACAGCCGTTTGAAAGATTTGTAGGTGATGAAACACCAACAGTATCTTATGTAGGTATTAGAGGTGATGAAGACAGAGAAGGCTATATTTCAAAGAAGGACAACATACAATCTATATTTCCATTTAGAAAAAACATGTGGAGTGAAGATGTGTTACATAAATTATTTAACCCCAAAAACCAATCTGTAGTTTTAGATTATTATAATTCTGTTTTTAAAGGTGCTAAGCTAGATAAAGTTGTTGAATTATTAAACTCAGAAATAACATTTGAACGCCACCAACGATTGGCTACAGAACGTCAAATAAAACATAAATTGAATGGTCTAATGGATTTAGGTGTGATAGATTTTAATCATGCTACATTTCAGTTTTTAAAAGGAACAGAGTACCCCTTGTCTTTTGAAGATGATTATGCTTTATTGGATAATGAAGACGTACTAATAAGAGATGATGTTTTTAGAATTTTAAGAGAAAGTGGTGTTGGCATACCTGCTTACTATAATAAAATTGAATATGAAGTAGATGGACAGAAAGGCGAATATGCTAGAAGCCGTTCTGGTTGTTTTTTCTGCTTTTTTCAACAAAAAATTGAATGGATTTGGTTGTATGAACAACATCCTGATAAGTTTAAAGAAGCAATGACTTATGAAAATGCAAAAGAAGGTTTTACTTGGAATCAATACGAATCTCTTAAAGATTTGATAGAGCCCGAAAGAATTAGACAAATTAAATTAGATCACTTAAAGCGTACAAACAGTAAAAAATCAGATGACTCCCCATATCTATTAGATATATTGGATGACACTGAAGGAGACGGGTGTACAGCATGTTTTATCTAAAATGAATACAATAAAGCAAATACTTAAAGAGCAGGGAAGAACACAAACTTGGCTTGCTAAAAAGTTAGACAAAAGCTATGTCATGGTTACAAATTACTGTAATAATAAAGCCCAACCATCTATTGAGACATTATATCAAATAGCTGAACTTCTAAATGTTGATGTTCGAATATTACTTAAACCAAATAAAAATAAATAGACATGATTTTACCTGAATATAAAAAATTACGGGTTGATAATTTGAATTCAGTATTCAATTCAACTACGAATTCATATAAATTTTATTGGTTTCTTGCTATTCTAGAAAATATAAAAGTAGGAAAAACTAAAATTACTATAGATGAAATTATCATAGAAATGATTACTGAAGTATGGTATCCAATTAATTATTACAAATTATCCTTTGGGCTACAAGACCAATTTAATACTGCTATTGAAATCATTCAAGAAAAATTAAAATTACCAAAAGATATAAAAAAACAAGAATTAATATTGACTTTAGAAAAAAGAAAAAGCATTCCAGAGATTAATCGCCTAATTAAAAACTTATCTAGATGGGTTCCTCAAAGGTTTGTTCGTCCTTGGTTTTCTACAGAACTAAGAGGAGTAAAAGATCATATAGTAAATAAAAGAGTAATTGAATTATCTGATGAAAGTTATAGTAATAAAGAAAACCCAAGCCTATATAGATTTAACACGAATAATATAATTGAAATTAATCCACTATGGGTAAACTATTTAGAAATTCACTTAGGTATTTTAACAGATTTCACCTATTGGAATTTGAATTTATTTTTACAAAATCGAAATCCAAATGTTGGGAATATTCCTCTCAAATTATTTCCTCCCAATAAAC
>CAMZLL010000055.1 GCA_947311505.1 uncultured Cryomorphaceae bacterium | reverse complement strand
TGTTTTATGATTTACTTTTGGCAGGAACTACTTCTAGTGTAAAAGAACTTTATACTAATATTGAAGTTACAAACGAATTAGATCTTGATAATCAAGAACTTCAAATACATAGCAATCAGGCGACAGTAAGTAATGCCAATGTCAATGCAATTTTATTTAATGATGGATTTGTTAGTGGAGATACTTTAGGAGGGTATTTATTTAGAGCAACTAACACGGCAAACGAATATGCCTTTCCTGTTGGCTCTGATCTACTTTCTCCAGAAAGACGAACTGTACTTATCACACCTCAAGATGGAGGGAATAATGTTTTTGGGGCAAGATTAGCATCAGGAGATGCTGATTTAGATAATACAGGAACTACCTTTACTGGTGCGACTGGTCCTTTTGACAAAACTTCTAAAGAAGCAGTTCTTGGGAATCTAAATGCTGCTTATTATCATAATATAGTTCGATCAAGTGGTACATCGGCTTCTGATATTGACGTTTTATATACTTCTACAGATGGTAGTTTTAATACCCTTGCGCAATGGAAATCTGGGCAATATAAAAACGTAGGATTCACTCCCGGAACTGCCACTTCTGGTTCTTTAGATGCTAGTATGGCAAAAAATGCAATAACTGATTTTGGCGATGATGTTTTTGTTTTGTCTTCAGTTAATTTAGAAATTAAAATTCCTGGAGGAATCTCTAATAATGATGATGGCTTTAATGACTTATTTAACATAGAAGGACTTGAATTTTATCCAGAAAATGAAATCGCTATATTTAATCGCTGGGGAGATAAAGTTTTTGAAGCCAAACCATATTTAAATGATTGGAATGGAAATAGTAATGTTTCTGGAACTATATCAGGAAATCAATCTACTTCAGGAACTTATTTTTATATGTTAAAACTTGATGCCGAAAGTGATCCTATAACTGGTTACGTAGAATTAAAAAAATAATAACCTTTAGACTAAATACTATGAAAAATACGTTTAAAATAATTTGTCTAATTACGGTAATGTATTTCATACCTAAACTCAATTGGGGACAGAATCAATTTCAGGTTACCCAATATATGATTTATCAACCATTTATAAATCCTGCTAGTATAGCCACTTACGACAAGTTATCTGGCGCTGGTGTCTTTAGAACTCAATGGACTGGAATAAATGGAGCTCCTACTACTGGAGCATTAGCAATAAATGCTCCCATAACAAAGAAAAATCTTTATGTAGGAGGTTTATTATATCAAGATAACATTGGTGCTAACAAAAACACAAAATTAGATTTGCAATTAGCATATAAGTTAAGTTTAAAAAAATCATCATTAGCTTTTGCATTAAAAGGTGGAGCGGGGTATTATCAAGCCGATTATTCTGATACCTATCTAAATGATGCAGGAGACCCAGAATTTCAAACAGGCTCACAATCTCAGATACTTCCTAACTTTGGTTTTGGTGCTATGTGGTTTAATCCTAAATATTATGTAGGATTATCAATACCTGCTTTTTTAAAGAACACGCAAAAAGTTAATGTTAGCCCAACTGCTTCAAACGAGATGCATATGTTTGTTAATGCAGGTTATAAATTTAAACTTTCAGATAATTTTGATTTAAACACGTCTGTATTTGGAAAGATTGTTTCTGGATCTCCACTACACGGAGATTTAAACGCTCAAATAATGTATAAAAACACTATTGGTTTAGGAATAAACTATAGATCTTCAAAAGAGGTATCTGGTATTTTAACATGGTTTATAACAGATCAAATAGGAGTATCTTATGCTTATGATTTTGCGTTCTCTCAGCTTTCATCTTTAAGTGGTGGTTCACATGAGATTATGGTTATTTTTACTAGAGCTGATAAAGAATTATTACAATTAACAACACCAAGATTCTAAAAAAGAATATATAATGAAAAATCTTGCTACAGCAATACTATTGCTTGTTTCCATTTTTAGTTTCGCACAGGAAAAAGAGGCGAATAGATATTATAACGCTGGTTATTATAAAGAAGCGTCTTTATTGTTTGAAGATATTTTGTCAAATGAAAAAGAAGACACCTACGATACTCGAAAAAAAATAGCCGATTGCTATTTTAAATTAAGAGATTTAGATAACAGTAAAAAGCATTATAAAATACTTGTAGATAATAATGTTTTGGATTCACTAACGCTTATACGTTATATAGAGTTGAATAGAAATTTTTGTGATTACGATGCTACAAAAGGGTATGTTGATTTATTTGCATTAAATTTTTTACAATGCGAAACCTGTGGTTCTTTAGAAGATAACCTGAGGTTAAATAAGATATACTGGCCGGAAAACAATCAAGAGATTAATTACGGAATTGATTTAAGTAGGTTGCCAAATTTCCCAAACAATAAAATAGGAATGGGATATACGTTTAAAAATAACTCCCTTTTAATAGCAGGAGCTAATATTGATTCAACAGAAAATAAAACAACATTTTATGACTTAGCAACCGTTACGAGTTCTGATGATTATAAAAAGGCAACGCACCTTACCATACCTGATTATAATAATTATTATAGAGCTTATCCTAGTTATCATATGGAAAGTAAAACATTATATTTTACAAGCAATGGGTCAGACGAAACAAAGTTTAAGGCAAAAAAAGCAGATAAGGAAGGATACAGTAAAGATGGCAAAAATACGCTTCAGATTTATGTTACCACAGAAGTAGATGGTGTTTATTCTGCACCTGAAAGGCTTACTTTTTGTGATTATGCTAATAATTATACACATCCAGCTATATCTGAAGACGGTAAAAATTTGTTTTTTGTTTCTGATCGAGATGGTGGTAGAGGAGGATACGATGTCTATTATGTTACCAAAAATGACGAAGGTTGGACTACTCCTAAAAACTGTGGAGATTTTGTTAATACACCATTTGACGAATTAACACCAGCGTTATCTGGCGATAGCTTATTCTTTTCTTCGTATGGAAACAATGGATATGGTGGGTCAGATATCTTTTTAGCAGTAATGGATGAAAATATGTCTTTTGAAAGTTCAGAGAATCTAGGACTACCTGTTAATTCTTGTAAAGATGATTTTTCGTTTGTTTACTCACCAACTAGAGAATTTGGGTATTTAACATCTAATAGAGATTCCAAAATGGGTTCTGAAGATTTTGTCTATAAAGTCTTATTTCCAGAAGAAGAATACCTTGTCGTAAATGAAGAAACAGATGAACCTATTAGTGCTGTAAAAGTTTTTGTTAGCAATGGTGGAGACCGCCAACTTACGACCAATGAAGAAGGTGTATGGGTGGATAGAATTTCTGATAACACTGCAATGAAGGTAATATTTGATAGCCCATGGTATGAAACCAAAAAGATAGAGGCTGAAAAAAACGGAGGAAAAGATGTTAAGAAAGTCTCACTAAAACCTGTTGTTATTTTTGGTCAAGTAATAGATGCTATTACGAATAAAACATTGTCAGATGTAAATGTAAGGCTCTTTATTAAAAATGATGATGGAAGTTGGTCTTTGGTGGAACAAAAAAGAACAGATGGGGCTGGAAATTGGAAGTTCTACGTTAGAAAAGATAAAGAATACAAAGTCGAATATGATAAAGAGAACTATGTAACGGAAGAAGTCGTGATACCTGCTAAAAAAGTAGATGAAGATGGATTTACTGATGCTTTGGATCGTATGAATCCTTACGAATTGTCACTGAAACCTATAGCAGGAAATGAATTGAAAATTGAAAATATTTATTTTGATTTTGATAAAGCAACCATCCGCCTAGAATCTTATGAAATAATGGATAACATTTATCAATATCTTATTAGAAATGCTGATACTAGAATAGAACTATCAGCTCATACAGATTGTGTAGGTAAAGATTCCTATAATCTAAAATTGTCCAAGAAAAGAGCAAAATCTTGTTTTGATTATTTGGTTGAAAAAGGAATTGATAAGAGTAGAATACAACCTGTTGGCTATGGCGAAAAACGTATGGTAAATACAGATTGTGCGCGACAACGAAAAGATGATGCTTACGCACAAAAAAATAGAAGAATGGAAGTCAAAATATTATAAATTTTAAGATATTGCTCAAAGAAGTTTGAGTAATTTTTCATAGCTGAAAGTTAAACGCCCGGTAATCTTTATTGGGCGTTTTCCTTTTTATAAATCTAGAGCTTATTAGTATAGGCCCTCAGCTTTCTGAGCAGAAGCCACGATACCTTTTATCAAGGCAGAACTAAACCCATTATGCTCCATCGTATTTAATCCTCCTATTGTACAACCTTTAGGCGAAGTTACTCTGTCTATTTCATCCTCTGGGTGAGAGTTATTCTCTAACAACAACATAGCAGCACCCTTAGCAGTTTGAGCTGCCATTTTAAGAGCTTCATCAGCGTGAAAGTCTATTTCTACCCCACCTTGCATAGCGGCTCTTATGGAACGTAAGAAAAAAGCTATTCCGCAGGCACAAAGTGCGGTGGCAGAAGTCATTTGGTTTTCTTTGATGATTACCGATGAACCTACCAAATCAAAAATATCTTTGGTTAGACCTACTTCATCTTCGCAATTGGGATTGTTAGCTATACAAGTCATCGATTGTGAGATGGAAATAGCTGTATTTGGCATTGCTCTTACGACATTGGTATGTCCGTTTAGTTTTTTTGAGATTGCATTGACAGAAGCTCCTGTAACTGTTGAAATGACTAAATGATCATGATTAAGTGCAGGTTTTATTATATCTAACACAATGTCTAGTTGTTGCGGAAGTACAGCTATTACAATTATTGGACATTGAGATACTACTTTTGCAGCATCTGATTCAATACCAAAACCTTGATTACTTAGAGCACTAATCTTTGAAATATTTCTTCTACAGATAAGAATATCTTTAGCCTCATAAGATGCCGAATTACTTAAACCCTTGGCTAGAGCTTTTCCAAGATTTCCACCTCCAATTATTCCGATATTATATTTTTTCATGTCATTTTTTTTTGTGTGATTTACTTTCCGATACAAAAAGTAACTTCTCTTTGTTTATGGTGGTTTAAATTGACTGAGATACAAGAGAGGTACAAACGAGCTATAAGTAACACTAAATAAAAAGGTACTAAGTAGCTATTGTAAAATAATATCAGCATCTATATTTAATTGTAAATGTAGTTGTTTTGCTATTTGCAAAGTGATTTCTCTTTTACCTTTTATGTATTCGCTTATTCTACTGGTTGTAGTTCCCAACAATTCAGCTAAATCCTTTTGTTTTAAACCTCTTTCTTCCATCCTTAATTTAATAACATCTATTAAAGAAGGTTTAGCCATTGGATAAACAACATCTTCATAATCTGCTACTAAATCAGAAATGCTATCTAACTCAATATAATCAACACTATCAATAGGTGTATTGTTATCAACTACTTTAAGTAATTCATCAATTCTTAATAAATGCTTTTTGTATGTGTTTTCACTTATCATTATTGTTGTTTTAAACTGTTGTACAATCTATCTTGTCGTATTGAGTGTGTGTGCCAATAAACCTAATATAGACTTTTTGAGATGCAAATATTACAATAGCTACTAAGCGATAATGATTTCCTTTTATATTGAAAACAAAACGACTATTACCTATGTAATCAGCTGTATTAAATGTGTTTTTTACATCTGTTACATTTTCCCAACTTGCTTTTTTAGTTTTATAATGCCACTCCTCTAATGCTGTTTTTGTAATGGGAATTGCTTTTGTATATTCCTTTATTCGTGCAAATGTTACAATTCTCATAATACAAAGATAAGAAATAAATTACATTATATGGAATTTAATTAAAGGTATTTATATTTAGTCATTCTATTTTCTCCTATTTTAAGCAAAATATTTTCATCTACTGCCCATTTTAAATCTCTACTTGCAGTTGCTTGTTTAATTTCCTTAAAATTTAGTAGGTAATCTTTACGGCTAAAAGAAACTACCCCTTCAGCCCCTTCTACTTTGTCTTTAAATAGTTCTATTCTATCTTTAACGGTAAGGGTTCTGTTTTGGCTATTTAAAAGCTGTTCTAATGATTGTAGTATAATACCAAGCATAAATTCAATATTACCCCCAGTTTTTCAGATATTGAAACAACTAATTGTAGTATATTCTCTGTTATGGGATAAGGTGGTTTCATTTTATTGATAGTATCATTTGATAGCATCAAAGGTAATTGTTTTATTCTGAATACTAATTTTTAGACGTAAAAAAGGAGTTAAACTTAATTAACTCCCTTGTCGGTAATTACTATTCTTGTGGCTTATAAACAAAGTCAGCTTCCATTTGATTAGTTACTTTTATTAAATACTCAGTATTACTATTTCTGTTTTTATAGAAATACTTTCTTGCATCCCTTACGGTTGAAACCTCTAATTGATTTTCAAATAAAGGTTCTGCATAAATTGAATTAGGCTTATGCGAAAGGTCAATACCAACTACTACAAAATACAAATTAAAGTATCCGTTTGTACCTAAAGGATTATGTCGCTTTTCTACAAAGCTCAAAGCCACTTGTTTAGCCATTTCTGGAGTTATATTACCCATTTTATTTTTTAGTTTCTTTGTTCAGTTTTTAGCATATCAGCAACATAGACCTCAACAATTTCTTTGAGTTTCTCTTCGTGTGTTAATTCTTTCTCAGAACAAGATGTAAGAGCAGTTATAAAGTTCAAGTCTAATATGTACAAAATAGTATATTTCTTTTTCATATTACTTTCCAATACAAAAATTAGCAAATATATTACCCAATAAATCATCGGTGGTTACCTCCCCTGTGATAGTTCCTAAGTGATGCATTGCTTGACGGATGTCCATTGCTAAGAAATCTCCTGATATGCCAGATTCTAAACCTTCTTTAACCTTTAATAGGTCTGCATTTGCTTGACGCAACGCTTCATAATGCCTTACATTGGTAACGATTATTTTTTGAGCACTCAGATCTTCCACGTCTATTAGTTTCAACAAACGTTCTTGTAGTAGGAGTAGGCTTTCGTTCTCTTTGGCAGAGATGAAAATCATTTCTATGTCGGTATTTTCAAACTCCAATTGAATGGCTTCAGCTACTATATCTGATTTGTTGGCAACAACTAAACGTGGTATGTCAATAGGTAAGTTTTCTAAATCTGTTTCCAATTCTGATACCGTTATTGCATCCATATCAAATAGGTAGATATAGACCGCAGATTTTTCAACTTGCGCAAGGGCACGGGCTACTCCTATTTTCTCTATAGTATCTTCTGTCTCTCGAAGACCTGCTGTGTCTATAAATCTAAAGTCAATACCTTCTATAGTGAGCACTTCTTCTATGGTGTCTCTTGTAGTTCCCGCTATCTCAGATACAATGGCTCTGTCTTCTTTTAATAAAGCGTTGAGCAGCGTAGATTTTCCTGCATTCGGTCTGCCTACTATAGCGGTCGTTACTCCGTTTTTGATGGCGTTTCCAAGTTTGAATGATTGTGTCAGTTGCGCTACCACTTCTTGCACTTCTTCTATGAGTGCTATGAGTGCTGTTCTATCAGCAAATTCTACATCTTCTTCAGAAAAATCCAATTCGAGCTCGATAAGTGATGCAAAATTCATCATCTTTTGGCGTAGTTCGGACAATTGATTGCTGATGCCTCCTTTCATTTGTTGAATGGCCAATCGATGCGCTCCTTCACTTTCTGAATGTATCAGATCTGCTATGGATTCTGTTTGCGACAAATCCATTTTACCATTGAAAAATGCTCGTTTACTAAATTCTCCAGCTGCTGCCATACGAGCTCCTAAGTCTATAAGTAACGAAAGCAACTCTTGTTGTATATATATAGAACCGTGACATGCTATTTCTACAATGTCTTCTCCTGTGAAAGATTGAGGGTTTTTAAAAATAGTAACCACTACTTCGTCTAATAATTCTTCGTTTTTAATGATGTTTCCAAAGTGAACTGTATATCCTTTTGCATTGGAGATATCTTTCGAAAAAATAAGGTTGAATAATTCAATACTCCCTGCTCCCGAAAGTCGAATTAAAGAAATTGCTCCTACACCGGGTGGTGAAGAAATGGCACAAATAATGTCTGTTGTGTGAGAAAAATTTTGCATTGAATGCAAAGTATGGTTAGAATTAACCTGCTATTATAAAATAAGCTATGAATAGTAAATTTAATATAGTTGCAACAAATGAAGATGCAAGTACCCATTTTATAGGAGCCAATGCAATCATAAATACAGTAGCTAGCATATTGAATGCAATAGTTGTAATAAGTACAGCGTCACTTTTTATTCCGCCAAGACCTAAAACTACACCACCTAAACAACCTAAGAAAATCAATGTAAAAGCCATATAACCAAATCGGTTAAACTCTGCATATTTTACTAAAGCGTCTATTTTAGATCCTAATACCTGTGTACTCATAGTATTGTGTGTTTTATAATTTATCTATTACAAAAGTAATATAATAACTCGAATTTACAATTTTTTTTTACTTAGATTCAAACTTATTTAATTTAAAGCCTTCTTTATCTAACACTCCATAGGTGAAATGATTGAGCCAGTCGCCTAAGTTGATGTAGCGACCTCCATTTTTAAGGTCAAATTCTATGGGCAAATGACGATGCCCAAATATCATATATTCATAGTGTTGTTCTTTTGAAATTTCTTTGCAATAATCAATTAACCACTCCTTTTCTTCTCCTAAAAAAACTTGTGGTTCTTTCTCTTTTGCTCTACTTTTACGAGACCAATAATTGGCAATACCTATTCCCAAATTTGGGTGCAATCGAGCAAACATCCATTGCAAAAATGGACTTGCAAAAACTTTTTTGATGAATTTATATCCGCTGTCTCCCGGACCTAAACCATCGCCATGCCCGATGAAAATAGCTTTTCCAAAAAACGAAAACGCCTGCTCTTTACGGTGCATTATGATTCCTAGTTCTTGTGGGAAATAATCAAACATCCACATATCATGATTACCAATAAAAAAGTGAACCTTAATACCTGAATCTACAAGACTTGCAATTTTACCTTGAAAACGAATAAATCCTTTTGGGATTGCCGCTTTATACTCAAACCAAAAGTCAAAGATGTCGCCAACAAGAAATAGTTCTTTGGCATCTACACTGATCTGATCTAGCCAACGAATGATTTTATCTTCACGTACTCGTGATGCTTCATAAGAAGGTGTGCCCAAATGAAAATCGGATGCAAAGTATATTTTAGTTCGTGTATTCAAGATTGCAAATTTATAAAAAATTAAGGTGCAATATCCTTTATTAACTTAAATGGATTGATTTTATTGAAATTAAGAACAAAACGTATTCTTTGTAAGTAGGCTACGTTGTTGTAATTTATGCTATTGGCTATGTCTTTTGAATATCCAACCGGGAAGTAGATCTCAAAAACATCTTTGGCTATTGGTATATAGATTCCATAATCATATTGGAATTTTACGATGTCTGTAACACCATTTATGGTAACTTGTTTTGATGGGTAAATACCTCCATCTGCATAAATACCTAATGGCAGCTTTGGAATTTCTATTTTTAAATTTGACGCTACTACCCAAGAGTTGTTTGAACCTATTGCGTAGGGTGTTGCCACCTTAAAATTTCCTTGCGTGTTGGTAGATTGTTGGTAGAGTGCATTGGTATATCCTCCAGATCTACTGAGTAAGGTATGGTCATATAAGTAATCGGTATTGCCATCTTTTCCACTCAATGACCAATTGTATTTTCCGGTAACTTCGTTTACAACTAAACTTTGACCAGCAAACAGGCGCAGCTCTATCCCTTTTAAATCGAGGTTGTAATTCTTGCGAATTTTCCCTTCAACTGATGCTCCGAGAAAAGAACCGTAACGTAAAGAATTTATTCCCGAAAGAGCTATTTTTAAAGATGCTGGCTTCAAGGGTTGTTTGCTGGATATTTTGTAGTTAAAATCCAATGCGTTGGAATAGTCTCTGTCTGTTAGCGATAGTTGTTCGTCAATGTTGATGTATCTAAGTTCAATGTTGTGTTTGGCTTGTCGCAATGTACTTCTATTTAGCTCTCCATTCAACGATACTTGATGTCTGTACCAAGGTTTGAAATAGGTTATTGTAGTTGCTTCTGAAAATGTTTGCCCTTCATAAAAATAGGTGGCTTCTTTTCCTTTTGAATTGAATGTTTTGAAATTATATCCTATAGAAAATCGCCTAAACAATCCTTGTCCGTAGGTGTTGTACACTAGGTCTGCAATGCCAACTGCTGATTTTGATCCGGTAGCAAACATAGGAGCAAGAAGCCATTCCAATTTCTTTTCGGGTATGCTTTTATTATAAAATGCCAATCCTAGCATCGTTTTATCTTGGTCATTCCATCCCAAAATAGGCGACCAATAAATGCTGGTTACTTCTTCTTTTTCAAACGAACCCAATATTTCGAGCTTCAAGGGTTCTACTTTTTTGAAAATACCTTTGGTCTTTATATGGTTGTTGGTTCTGTTTAGTTCGGGTATGTCTTTGTCATAGTCCAAAACGATTTCTTCGCCTTTTGTTTTTATTTCAATTTCCTTTTTTCCTTCAAATCCTGCATGCCATGTTTTAGAAATAGGTTTGCCATCTTTTAATACGGACAAGGAGAATGGAGCATTTATTTTTTCAATATTCTCAATTTCCACTTTTATTATCCCATCTACTTCTTTGTAGCTATTCATCTTGTAATCAATTTTCTTGGTTGTTTTTATAAAATCAGCAAACAACCAATTCAGATTCTCTCCTGTTACTTGTTCAAAAACAGATTGAACATCTTCTGGTTTAGGATGCTTAAAATGCCATTTTTCAAAATAAGCATGCATACATTGGTCAAATACATCATCGCCTAGATAAGCGAGTAATAAATCAAATCCAATAGCTGTTTTTCCATACACAATAGCTCCATAATTCATTGGTGTAAACAAATCTGATCGGGTCTGAATGGGTTGGTCGTAATTTCTACGGGCATTAAATACATAACTGACATCATACATGCCTCGTGGACCCCAAGAATCTAATCCTATTTTTTTTAATATTTTATGTGGCAATCCCATTCCCATATCGCTGTCAGGGTATTTGGTTTCTGTGTATCTATTTTCTGTAAAAGTGTTGAGTCCTTCGTCCATCCAAGCGTTGTATCTTTCGTTAGATCCTAGTAGTCCATAAAACCAGTTGTGCCCCACTTCATGCACAATTACTTGTTCCAATGCCTTCTTGGTGTACGATTCGCCAATGACTGTTATGTTTGGGTATTCCATACCTCCGCCTGCACTGATCGAGCCATCTACTGCGGTAACGTGATTGTACGGGTATTCTCCTGTCCATTTAGAATAGTAAAATGTAGCATCATTAAGGTATTCTATTGCATCTACCCAGAGGTTAAATTCATTGTTGGTAAACATCGCCCAAGTCGTAACCTTTCTGCCAGAGTTGGGGAGTGCAACTTCTCCTTTTAATACATGATATCTTTTGTCCGCAAACCACGCAAAATCGTGCACATTTTCTTGATGAAATTGAATGGTTTTCATCTCGGTACTGCTTTTGGGGAATGTCATATTTGGGTAACCTGCCTTATTTGGAATTGGACCTCCATTTTCAATGAGTTTTTTTGTTTCTATGACCTTTGCTTCCAAAAATGATTCTTCTTCTGTTGCGTCAATTCTATCTCCCGTAGCTCCGAGCACATAGTTTTTGGGTAGTGTTATTTTGACATCAAACGAGCCGTATTCACTGAAGAATTCTCCTTGAGAAAGGTAGGGTAGTGGGTGCCATCCTTCTTGATCATAAACTGCTGGCTTTGGATACCATTGTGTTATTTGATACGATTCTCCAATATGCCCAAGTCTAGAAAATATTCCCTTTGGGATTTTAACCCTAAACGGAGTAGTGATGCTTATTTTTTCGCCAGGTTTCAATGGTGCATTTAAGGTAAGAATAACCACGTCTAGCATTTCTTGATAGGGCTTTACGCCAACGTCTGTTCCGTTTACTTTAAAATCCAATTGATCGATAAAACCTCTGTCGATGCTGTCTGCAAAGTGCAGGTTTATTTCTCCATTCTCGTCCAGCTGTGTAGCAAGGTCTGTCTTGTTGTTTTTGTATGCATTTGGCCAAAGATGCATGTAGATTTCGGTCAGCTCATCATTCGAATTGTTGATGTATTCGATTTCTTCGAAAGCGGTAAGTAGGTGCTTCTTGTCGTCTAGCGTTACCGCTATAGTTGTATTTACTTCTTGCTGGAAATAAGTAGTTTGCGTTGTCCCAATTTTAACAATGAAGAGAGAGACGAAAAGAAATATGTTTTTCATAGACAAAACCTGTTTATATTTTAGGCAAAGATAGTTATCTTTGCCAAACTCATTTTAGAATGTTAAGTATTATGAAAAAAGAAATCATATCTATAAAAAACGCACCAGCTCCAATCGGTCCTTACTCACAAGCTGTACTTAAAAACGGAACGCTTTACGCAAGTGGGCAAATAGCAATCAATCCGCATACTGGAGTTTTGATTATGGAAGATATAGAAAAAGAAACCGAGCAAGTAATGCAAAACATAAAAGCCATTCTTGATGCAGCTACTATGCAATTTGAAGATGTGGTTAAGTGCTCGATATTTCTTAGCAATATGAATGATTTTGCTACCGTAAATGCTGTTTACGCCTCTTATTTCCCGGTCAACCCTCCGGCAAGAGAAACGGTACAGGTATCCTGTCTACCCAAGAATGTAAATGTGGAAATCAGTTTTATAGCTGTAGTGTAAAAATGTTATTAAAAGGTCAAAGGATTTGGATTTTGATGCTTTTAAATTATTGGGGAGATTTTAACTAATGAAAAACTACAAAGCACATCTAGCCTTATTGACCTTAAATGTCATTTATGCGGCAAGTTATGGTATTTCCAAAGAAATTATGGAAGATCATTTGCCACCATTTGCTACTATATTGTTTAGAGTTGGAGGTGCTACAGTGTTGTTTTGGACGTTGCTAATTTTCACAAAAAAAGAAAAAGTAGCAAAGAAAGATTTCGGACTTTTGGCACTGACCGGATTCTTCGGTGTGGCTGCCAATATGCTGATGTTCTTTGAAGGGTTAAATCATACCACCTCCATCAATGCGTCTATTATTATGGTGGGGACACCTATTATTGTCCTTGTTTTAAGTAGGATATTGCTAAAAGAAAGACTCTCCATACAGAAAATTATAGGTGTGTCTATTGGGCTTGCAGGAGCCACGCTCTTGATTACTTCTAAGTCCAATAGCTCGGAGGGAGCTACGATGTATGGCAACTTGCTTATTTTTCTAAACGCTGCCAGCTACGGATTGTATCTGGTTATTGTCAAGCCTTTGATGAAAAAATACCATCCGCTTACCATCATCAGGTGGTCGTTTACTTTTGGACTTTTGTTTGTGTTGCCTTTTGGATTGTCTCAATTTGGAGATATTAATTGGGCTTTTGATACACACGATTTTTGGAGTTTGGCTTTTATTATCATTGCAATGACTTTTATAACCTATCTCTTAACGATTTATAGTCTTGGCAAAGTTAATCCTACTGTGGTCAGTGCCTATATTTATTTGCAACCTATTCTTGCCACGGGTATTGCTCTTTTAAATCAAAAAGAGGTATTGAATTTTCAGACCGTTCTTTTTGCACTTCTCATCTTTGTTGGTGTGTTTTTGGTTAGCATTCCTGTTAGGAGAGTAGAGGCTTAGATTTATTTATATAGAGTAGAAAAGCTTCGTATTATTATGAAAAAAAACATAAACTTTACACTTTTGCTTGCAAAACATACGAATTTCGTACTTTTGCAAAAATAAATACGCTCATCATGGTAAAATCAATGACAGGATACGGACGTGCATCGTCTATTATTGGTAATAAAAAAGTTACAATTGAAATTAAATCGCTCAATAGTAAGGGGTTGGATTTGAATGTAAGAATACCAAGCTTGTACCGTCCAAAAGAAATGGAGATTAGGACTACGATGGCAAATAAACTCGTGAGAGGAAAGTGTGAGATAAGTTTAAATTATGAAATTCTTGAAGGGCAACAAAATCAAGTTTTAAATACACCTTTATTGGCAAGTTACCTTCAGGATTTAAGAGCCTTCTCTGAAGATGCAGGTATTGCAAACAATACCGATTATTTGAGTGTATTGATGAAAATGCCCGAAGTTTTAAAAACCAACAAAGAAGAACTATCAGAGGAAGAATGGAATGCTACTTCTGTATTGCTTTCTGAAGCAGACGCAGCTTATCAGTTGTTTAGAATAGAAGAAGGGAACTCATTGACAGAGGATTTGACAGGTAGAATTGACGCTATAGACAAGTTGTTAATGCAAGTGCCAAAGTATGAAAACGAACGCATAGAAATAGTCAAAGCTCGCATTCAAAAAAATCTGCAAGACATTATTGATGTTAAAAAAATAGATCAAAATAGATTTGAACAAGAATTGATTTATTATCTCGAAAAGTATGACATTTCTGAAGAGAAAGTTAGGTTAAAAGCACATTTAGAGCATTTTATAAAAACGATGAACGAAGGCGAAGTACTTGGAAAAAAGCTTGGATTTATTAGCCAAGAAATAGGACGAGAGGTTAATACTTTAGGGTCTAAAGCAAATCATGTAGAGATGCAGAAGATCGTGGTAGATATGAAAGAAGAATTGGAAAGAATAAAAGAACAAGTTTTAAACGTACTATAATGAGCAAAGGAAAAGCAATCATATTCTCGGCACCATCAGGAGCTGGAAAAACAACGATAGTAAAACATTTATTATCGGTACGAGAAGATCTTACATTTTCAATTTCTGCATGTAGCAGACCGAGAAGAGATCGTACAGAGGTTGACGGAGTGGATTATTATTTTTTTAGCGTAGAGGAATTTAAAAAGAAAGTAAAAAATAACGAGTTCGTAGAATGGGAAGAAGTGTATCAGGATAATTTTTACGGTACTCTCAAAGCTGAGGTAGAGCGAATTTGGGAAATGGGCAAAGTGGTTATTTTTGACGTAGATGTTGTGGGTGGAAAAAACCTAAATGAATACTTTGGAGCAGATGCATTTTCTGTTTTTGTAAGCCCTCCATCCATTACTCATCTTAGAAAAAGACTAGAAGGAAGAGCTACCGAAACCAAAGACAGAATAGATGTGCGTATGGCAAAAGCAGAAGAAGAGTTGGGTTATGCCATAATGTTTGATTACATTTTGAAAAATGACGATTTAGCTACTGCTTTAAAAGAGGCCGAAGATGTTGTTTCTAAATTTTTAGATAACTAAATGGATCAATTCAAAATAGATATCAATAAATTAGTCTGGGGCGAAGATCCTACTATCGTAAAACGTATTGGCTTATATTTTGGTACTTTTAATCCTGTTCATATTGGACATCTTATTATTGCTAATTATGTGGTCGAGACTACTAATTTAGATGAGGTTTGGTTTGTAGTTACACCTCACAATCCGCATAAGAAAAAAGCTAATTTACTCGAAGATCATCACAGATTGGCATTGGTAAAAGAAGCAATAGATGACAATTTACATTTAAAAGCAAGCAACATTGAGTTCTCATTGCCGCAACCCAATTACACCGTGAATACTTTAGCTCACTTGACCGAAAAATATCCCAAAAAGAAATTTGCTCTGATAATGGGAGAGGATAATCTAAGAACATTGCACAAGTGGAAAAATTACGAACAAATAATTGAGAATTACCCTATAATCGTTTACCCAAGAGTGCGAACTATTCAGGAAGAAGGAGTTGATGTGAAATCTAATGGGTTGGAGCATCTTAAAAACATTATAAAAGCAGATGCCCCTTTGATGAATATATCTGCAAGTTTTATTAGAAACTGCATCAAAGAAAAAACAGATGTACGGTATATGCTTACCGATAAGGTTAGGACGTATATTGAAGACATGCACTTTTATGAGTAGTTGTTCGTATTTGATAGAGTACTCAGTTAAAAAAACAATTAACAAAACAAGAGCTATGATATCAAAGGTGAATGACCTATGAAAAACAACATATTAACATTGTTTTGGTGTTAATACCTTATTTGCTTATATTTGTATCCATATAAAATATATTATCTTTGAATATCTCAATGACTAGTTTCATACAGAAGTAATCTAAATTGAGAATAATAGTATCACAATAGAATTAACAAATTAATGGAAGAATCATTAACCTATAATACCACTCGTTCGCAAATGGCAATCCCTGAATACGGGAGAAATGTACAACGAATGATTGAGCACTGTAAAACCATTACAGAAAAAGAAGAAAGACAAACCTGTGCAAATGCAATCATCAAAATAATGGGGCAGTTAAATCCGCATCTTAGAGATACAGAGGCATATACGCATAAATTGTGGGCACATCTTTTTATCATTGCAGACTTCGAACTGGATGTTGAATCTCCTTATCCAATGCCTACAAAAGAAATAATGGTGTCTAAACCAGACCTGTTGGAATATCCTCAAAATAAAATCAAGTACGGACATTATGGAAAACTAGCAGACGATTGGATTAAAGCTGCTATGAAATTAGAAGATGGAGAGGAAAAACAATTTTTAGTCAACAGACTTGCCAACTTATTGAAAGGATCATACCTTATTTGGAATAAAAACGCAGTAGATAATTCTACGATTATCAAACAATTAGATCAAATGTCTGATGGGAAGCTAAAGGCAGATGAAGACTCGTTTTTAGAAACCAAGGAGCTTTTGAAAAAGTTTACAAAATATGCAAACCAAAATAGCGCTTCGGATATTACTAAAAAGAAAAAGAGTAATAATAACAACAACAATAAGAACAAAAATAACAATAGAAATAAGAACAAGAATTACAAAAAGAAAAGCTATTAATTATGGGTACGTTTGAAGTTCACGGAGGTAATAAACTCAAAGGAGAAATAGTGCCACAGGGTGCAAAAAATGAAGCGTTACAAGTTTTAAATACAGTGCTTCTTACCGATCAAGAAGTTATTATTTCTAACCTTCCAGATATTATTGATGTCAATAAATTGATCAATCTTTTGCAGGCTTTGGGCGTGAAAGTTCAAAAATTAGACAAAGGTAAGTATAGCTTCTTGGCAAACGAAGTCGATGTAGATTACATGCTCACAGACGAGTTCAAAGAAAAAGGAGCAGGGTTGAGAGGTTCTATCATGATTGTTGGTCCTCTATTAGGACGATTTGGACGGGGATATATACCGCAGCCCGGAGGTGACAAAATCGGTAGAAGAAGATTGGATACGCACTTTATTGGATTTGAAAAACTAGGAGCTGAATTTAATTATGACTCAAAAAATAAGTTTTTTAAAGCAGAAGCAAAAGACGGACTCAAAGGAGCGTACATGCTGCTTGATGAAGCGTCCGTAACTGGAACAGCCAACATCGTTATGGCTGCTGTTTTGGCAGAAGGAAAAACGACAATTTACAATGCTGCTTGCGAACCTTATTTGCAACAACTTTGTAAGATGCTCAATGCTATGGGGGCAAAAATCTCAGGAATTGGATCTAACCTTATTAGTATTGAAGGAGTTGAAAAGCTAGGAGGTTGCGAACATAGAATTCTTCCTGACATGATTGAGATAGGAAGTTTTATTGGGCTTGCCGCAATGACGCAGTCAGATATTTTAATAAAAGATGTAGCGTATAATGAGCTGGGAGTAATACCAGCTAATTTTAAGAAACTGGGTATTAAAATGGAATTAATTGGAGACGATTTGCATATCCCAGAGCAAGATGTTTATGAAATAGAATCGTTTATTGACGGGTCTATTATGACTATATCCGATTCTCCTTGGCCTGGCTTTACTCCAGATTTATTGAGTATTATGTTAGTAACAGCTACTCAAGCCAGAGGTTCTGTTTTGATACATCAAAAAATGTTTGAAAGCAGACTGTTCTTCGTAGATAAATTGATAGATATGGGAGCGCAAATTATACTTTGTGACCCACATAGAGCAACTGTTATTGGACTTGAAAGAAAGTCGATGTTACGAGGTATCACCATGACGTCTCCAGATATTAGAGCAGGAGTTTCATTATTGATAGCAGCACTTTCTGCTAAAGGCAAATCTACTATTCATAATATAGAGCAGATTGATAGAGGATATGAAAATATAGAATTAAGATTAAACAATCTTGGTGCTGATATACGAAGAAAATAAACTTTTTTTGGAACAGTTCTTGTGTTTAGTCATGAAATTCAAATTATAAAAATTACAAAATGAATAAGATTATAAGAAACATTTCCTTAGCCGCAGTACTTGTTGGACTGTTTGCATTTACTTGGCCACCAAAAAACTTCTTAAAAAAGGTGTTTACTAAAGAAACAGCTGATTTAAAAGTCGGTCTTAATATTGGTGATATTGCTCCCGATATAGAAATGGCAAATGTAGATGGGAAAACCATCAAGTTAAGTGATCTTAGAGGTAAAGTAGTCTTGATTGATTTTTGGGCTAGCTGGTGCGGACCTTGTCGTCATGAAAACCCCAATGTAGTAGAAGCATATAAAAAATACAACAAAGCAAAGTTTAAAAAAGGTAAAGGATTTGAGGTGTTTAGCGTTTCGCTTGATGGAAATAAAAACGCCTGGAAAAACGCAATTAAGCAAGATAAATTAGAATGGGAATATCACGTGTCTGACTTGTTGAAGTGGAACAATGCAGCTGCAAGATTGTATAAAATCAATTCTGTACCCTCTAGTGTGTTGATTGATGCCGATGGTGTTATTATCGGGAAAAATCTTCGAGGAATGAGTTTGCATACCGCACTCGACAAATTAATAAAATAAAAGTTACTACTCAGCAGCGAAATTAACAAATCTATCTGATAAAAAAAATGAATAACTTGTTAGCCTCGCCCAAATATGCTTTTTCTTTGTCTTATCGAAGAAATGATAACCATACCAAAGCGCGAATACGATCAGTTACGAAG
>CAMZLL010000054.1 GCA_947311505.1 uncultured Cryomorphaceae bacterium | reverse complement strand
GGGGACTACGTCTGAAATTTTAAATACCAAACAACTGTACTTCAGTGCGTTATGATTATTTGGGGTATTGTCGATAAAACGCTATATCACTAGTAATCATCGGATTATGATTTGAAATAAAAACATTAGGGTAAAAAAAGTCAAGTTGGGTTAATGCCGCAAAGGAGGTTGCTCTTAGTGGAGGGACAATGTTTGTTGGAAAGACATCTCTTCTTCCTAACAACGGTAGTGAAATGATACTTGGAGAAATAGCTCCAATGCCTATTATAGGTGCTATTGAACCATTGCACAGACCAATAAGCAGAGATTCGATTGTTAAGTGTAATACGGAAAAACCTGTTCAAAAGAGAAAGATTGCGCCACCGCAGCAACAGCTTAAGAGGGAGGTCGTACCCAGTCATAAAACTTCGGAATTTGAATAATCTAACTACGTCAATTTATCATTGTTCTTGTGACGTTCACTATCTCTAAGCGTTTTCTTCTGTAAGTTCTTTTTCATGGCGTTTTCAAGATCTATGCCTGTTTGGTTTGCTAGACATATAAGTACAAACAGTACATCTGCCATTTCATCTGCAAGATCTTTATTTTTATCCGATTCTTTTTCGGATTGCTCGCCATATCTTCTAGCTATAATTCGTGCCACTTCACCTACTTCTTCGGTAAGCATCGCCATATTGGTCAATTCATTGAAGTAGCGTACTCCGTAATCTTTTATCCAGACATCTACTATGCGTTGCGCTTCTTTTATGGTCATTTCTAAATTTTATTTTTACTATCTAAAATTAGGGTAACAGGCCCGTCATTTATCAAGCTAACTTTCATGTCAGCTCCAAACACTCCTTCTTTTACTTGCTTTGAAATGAGTTGCTTTTTAAAGTTATCAATCAATGTAAGGTACATCTGTTTAGCAAATTCAGGCGTACCAGCTTTTAAGAAACTAGGTCTATTTCCTTTTTTAATGCTGGCATGAAGTGTAAATTGAGAAATTATTAGTAGTGCACCTTTAACTTCATTGATTGACCGATTCATCTTTCCATGTTCATCATTAAAAATACGCATTCCTACTGTTTTCTTTACTACCCAATCTATATCCTCTTGCGTGTCGGCATTTTCTATACTTACTAAAAGCAAAAATCCTTTTTGTATTTCATCAATCACTTGACTATCAACTTTTACGCTTGCTTGAGAAACGCGCTGAATTACCACTTTCATATTAATGATTTATATTCGAATTCCCATTACACAAATATCATCAGTTTGCTCTAGCTCGCCTTTCCAATCTTCTATCTTTCGTTTTAGAATGTCCTTTTGCTGCTCCATAGGTTTGATGTGTATATCTAGTAGCAACTCTTCAAATTGTTTGTATCTAAATTTTTTATGCTTAGCACCTCCAAATTGATCTGCATATCCATCACTAAATAGGTATATAACATCACCTTTTTTTAGTTGAATTTGGTGATTGTTATAATTCAAATTAGGAATCATAGAGCCAATAGAGTTTCTATCTGCCCTCCATTTGTCTAATACATTGTCTGATATAACATATAATGGATTTAATGCGCCAGAATATTGTAGTTTCAAGGTCGTTTTATCTAATACGCAGAGCGAGATATCCATACCATCCTTAACTACGTCTTGGTTTTCATTATTTTGTAAAGCTATTAATACGAGTTCGTTTAATTTTATTAACATTTCTGACGTGTCTATTACTTCATATTCATTTACCACTTGGTTTAAGCAGTTAACTCCAATGATGCTTAAAAGCGCACCAGGGACACCATGACCCGTACAGTCAGCAACAGCAAAGATCAGTTTGTCTCCCACCTCTTTCACCCAGAAAAAATCTCCAGAAACAATGTCTTTAGGACTTAAATAAACAAATGAATTTGGAAATAATTCAGCTACATTTTGAACGCTAGGAAGTACCGCCTTTTGAATCCTTTTGGCATAAATAATACTGTCGGTTATGTGCCTATTCTGCTCGTCTAGTTCTACGGTTCTTTCTTTTACTTTTCGTTCTAAAACCTCATAACTTCTAGCGTTTGCAAATGCTAATTGAGTATAATGAGCTAGTGTTTTTACAATTGTTAGGTCATACGGTGTGTATGCATTTTTATTAAAGGATTGGACCGTAATCACACCTACAACATTATTATTACAAACCAAAGGTACAAAAATTAAAGAATGTGTAATTTCTCCATCAACTACTAATATTTCATCTACATATTTCTTATACTCTTTTAGGTTGTCATTTATAAAGATTTCTTTATTGTTTTTTATACACCAAACCGAATAGTTATTGTCATTTGTCATCGGTAATGTTAGCTTTCCTAGTCGCTGTCCTTTTTCAAATTCAAAATGGTAATTTAATTTTCCTGTTGTTTCATCAACCAATCTGACTCCAAAAACAGTAGCGTCCATGAGTTTGTTCACATTTCCATATAGACTTTTAAATATGTTTTCGAAACTTAAATTAGAAACCAACTCTTTTCCTATTTCATTTAATAGTTCAGAGTTGTCATGTACTTTTTCTATAGTTAATGCACTTCCTTTTATATTGTTTTCATACGTTTCAAAAAGCCTAGCGTTTTCTATTGATAGAGAAAGGTAGGAAACAAAGGTTTTGAGCATTATAAAGTTTCGTTTCGAGAACGCATTTTTATTATTATTCTTTATAGAAAGAAGTCCTATTACTTTTTGTTTCAAAACCAACGGTATTTGAATCAGGGAATTAGGTTGCGAGCCTATAATTGGTTCTTTAGTGTCGATGTAATCTAGTATTTCATTTTCATAATCATTTAACATGACAGCTATGTTGTTATTGACTACAAAAGCAGGAAGGTTTTCTTTATCTAATCTAAAATTAGACACCTCCACTTCTTTACCTTTGTCGAAACTCTTTTGTATTTCGATCACTCGTTTTTCATAATTACAAAAGCCAATAAAAATGCCATCAGCATTGGTTAGTTGTAAAATACTTTTGTGTATAAGATTAAAAATAGAATCTAAGTTTCTAACAGATGCAATAGTTTGAATAATGGTATTGAGAAGTTTTACATCTTTAAAATGGTCTTCTAGTATCGCTTTATTTTTCTTTATCTGATCGAGTAAATTTTTTAATTCAATGGCTCTAATTTGTAATTCTTTAGTTTCTAGCAAGTACTCTTTTTCAGCAATGTGGAATGCTTTAAAATGTTCGAGATGTTTTTCTACATTATCTTGTTTTCGATATAATTCAGCTAATCCAAAATTAGCTTTGTAAATACTTTCGTATGATTGAGATTTATTTCCAATTTTCAACGCAGACGAATAGCTTTTCATAGATTTATTAAGGTCTTTACTACGGAAATATATTTCCGCTATGCTAATTTTTAAAGCTCCCATCCCATCATAAAACTTCAAATCATTATAAATATCAAAAGATTGTTTATAATACACTAATGCTTTAGGGTATTCTTTTAATTTACAATAAGCATCTCCTAGACTCTTTAGACTATACGCATCAGCTTCTTTTACTCCTTTATTTCCAGAGGCTTCATGTGCTAATTGCATGTATCCCACAGCTTTGTCATAAACGTTAAGATTGATGTAAACCCTACCCAAACTTTCGAATATTCTGCCCTTTAGTAAATAATCATCTGTAGTCTTAGCAATATGAATAGCTTCGTTGAATTTTTCTAAAGCATCTTCATTTTCTCCCATTGTGTAATAAGCAGTGCCTAGTATGTTTAAGGCGTTTGCTTCTCCTAAGCGATAAGATATGTCTTGCGAAAGATCTAAAGATTTATGAGCATATTCCAATACTCTTGTGTTGTCTTTTAGTAAGTAAAAAATCAAAGCAATGTAATAAATAGCCTCTACTTCTTGCTCATATTCTTCTTGTTCTCTAAGTAAATCAATAGCTTTATAGCAATTAACCAATGCTTTTTCATAATCTGCTAACCATGTATAGGAGGCGCCCAATATCAAATAGGATGCGGCTATTCCTTTTTCATAACTATACTGCTCAGATTTCATCAAGTTTTGTTTAGCTGAAAAACAGCTGTCAGCAGGGAAAGATCTGACATCTTTAAGAGCCTTCTGATTAGAGGCGTCAATTTGCTTGTATATCTTTTGCAGTTGTTTCAATTGATGTGGCTTCGGTAATGTCCAAAGATACCTCAAAACATTTAGCTATTAATGCTATTTGTGAAAATTATTTTTTCCGTAAAAGACACAATTATTTAACGATACATGCTTGTTCGATAATGAATATCTTCATCATCAAAATACATTGAAAGGTAATTTTTATAACGAGTATCGGAAATGTCTCCTGTTTCTAATCCTGATTTGACAGCACATTTAGGTTCGTCTATATGTTTACAATTATGAAATTTACATTTTGGTAATAATTGCATCATTTCGGGGAAGTAATTATTTAAGTCTTCTTTGTCTATGTCAACAAGACCAAATCCTTTTATGCCTGGGGTGTCTATTACATCACCTCCAAATCCAAGCTCAAACATTTCTGCAAATGTAGTCGTATGTTTTCCTTTGTAATGAGAAGCAGAAATAGCACCTACTTTAGCACCTACTTCAGGGTCTACTGCATTAATCAATGAAGATTTTCCTGCACCACTTTGACCAGAAAGCATCACGGTTTTATCTTTCAATAAATCTCTTAATTCAGCCACTCCTGTGCCGTCAACAGCAGAAGTGAGAATGCATTTATACCCGATTAATGAATATACGGCTATTCTATAGTCCAGCTCATCTTTTTCTTTATCTGTAAGAATATCCATCTTGTTAAATACCAGCACCGTAGGAATTCGATACGCTTCGGTTGTTACTACAAACCTATCAATAAACCCTGTGGTAGTACTGGGGTTGGCAACTGTTACTACTAACACAGCAAAATCTACATTTGAAGCTATGATATGCCCTTGTTTGGAAAGGTTAACCGATTTGCGTATAATGTAGTTTTTGCGTTCTTCTATGGTTGTGATGGTTGCTTTTCCGTCTTCTTCTAAAGTGTAGCTAACCCAATCACCAACAGCTATCGGGTTAGTCGTTTTGATTCCTTTCATACGGAACTTCCCTTTCATTCTCCCTTCAATTATTTCATTGTCAAGAGTTCTCAAGGTGTACCAACTTCCAGTTGATCTCATTACGATAGCTTTTTGTATATTCATATCACAAAAATACGAGAAGAAATGTAGATTCGATGATAAATCAGTAAGTATATAATATTTCCTTATTTTTAATTGTATCTTCGTATTATTAAACACAACACATACACATGTCTATAAAGGTAACCAATTTAACTAAAATATACGGATCTCAACGTGCTGTTGACAACATCTCTTTTGAAATAAAAAAAGGAGAAATAGTTGGGTTTTTAGGTCCCAATGGAGCAGGTAAATCAACTACTATGAAAATCTTAACAGGGTACCTCCCGCAGTCAGAAGGAGTGGCAGAGGTGTGTGGCATCAACTCTCTAGACAACCCTATCAAAGTAAAACAAAAAATAGGATATTTACCGGAGCAAAACCCGCTTTACTTTGAGATGTATGTAAAAGAATATTTATCTTTTATTGCAGACTTGCATAAGCTTAAAAATAAGAAAGAAAAAGTCGCCAAAATGATCAAAGCCGTAGGATTAACTAAAGAACAAAATAAAAAAATAGGCGCACTTTCAAAGGGTTACAAACAAAGAGTTGGACTTGCTCAAGCTATGATTCACAATCCTGAAGTGCTCATTTTAGATGAGCCTACATCTGGTCTTGACCCCAATCAATTGGTAGATATTAGAAACTTGATACGTGAATTTGGAAAAGAGAAAACGGTAATGCTTTCCACCCACATTATGCAAGAAGTAGAAGCTATTTGCGACCGAATAATTATAATTAAAAATGGAAAAATAGTAGCAAATGAAACAACAGAAAATATTCAATACAATGTATCCGAATTGGATTTTATCTCTGTAGAATTTGATAAAAGTATTTCTATAAGCAAATTAAACCACCTGTCTGGTGTCAGCGAAGTTAAAGAGATGAAAACCAATACATATTTGATAGCCTACACCTCAAAAGAAGATATGCGATTGGTCATCTCAAAATTTGCTCAATCTAATGATTTGCTAGTACTAGAAATGCATAAAGAAAAAGAAAAGTTAGAAGACATCTTTAAGAAATTAACATCCTAAATCTTTGTTTTTAACGTTCCGCTTGTAGAAATACGTTATAAATTATACTCCATACGTATTAATTTTCTTACTTTTGCGTTGAATTAATCAACGTGGAAAGATTTGAACGCTTGCAACCACTATAAAACAATGCTAAACCATCGCTTTTAAGTAAGCATTGCAAGCTCAGAATTTCACGAAGTTTATAACAGAAAACAATATATTATGTCATATTTATTTACGTCCGAATCTGTTTCAGAAGGACATCCAGACAAAGTAGCCGATCAGATTTCGGATGCATTAATCGATAATTTTTTAGCGTTTGACAAAGACTCAAAAGTAGCTTGTGAAACTTTAGTTACCACTGGGCAAGTGATTCTTGCAGGAGAGGTAAAGTCTAAAGCTTATTTAGATGTACAAAAAATAGCTAGAGATGTAATCAATAAAATAGGCTACACCAAAAGTGAATACATGTTTGACGGAAACTCTTGTGGAGTAATGTCTGCTATTCATGAACAATCGCCAGATATCAACAGAGGTGTAGAGCGAAAAAACAAAGAAGATCAAGGGGCGGGAGATCAAGGAATGATGTTTGGTTATGCTACAGATGAAACTGAAAACTTTATGCCATTAGGATTAGAGTTGTCTCACATGATTCTAAAAGAATTAGCAGTTCTTAGAAGAGAAGGAAAAAAGATAAACTATCTTAGACCAGATGCTAAATCTCAGGTAACCATTGAATATGACGACAACAATGTTCCCGTAAAGATAGACGCTATTGTAGTTTCTACTCAGCATGACGATTTTGATACAGAAACCAAGATGCTTAAGAAAATCAAGGAAGATATTATCAATATTCTCATTCCTAGAGTAAAGAAGCAATTACCTAAGAAGATTCAGAAATTATTTACCAATAAAATACAGTATCATATAAATCCAACGGGTACATTTGTTATAGGTGGACCACACGGAGACACAGGGTTGACAGGTAGAAAAATAATTGTAGATACCTATGGAGGAAAAGGTGCTCATGGTGGTGGAGCTTTTTCTGGTAAAGATCCTTCTAAAGTAGATAGATCAGGTGCTTATGCGACAAGACATATTGCTAAAAATTTAGTAGCAGCAGGTATTGCAACCGAAGCACTCGTACAAGTAGCCTATGCTATAGGTGTAGCAAAACCTGTAGGTTTGTTTGTAAACACATATGGTACTGCAAAAGTGAAACTGTCTGATGGTAAAATAGCAAAAGAATTGGAAAAAATATTTGACATGCGTCCTTACGCTATCGAAACGAGATTTAAATTAAGATCACCTATCTATTCAGAATCTGCTGCATACGGTCACATGGGTAGAACATGTGAAACCATTACGAAAACATTTACTTCTGCGGATGGAAAAACCAAAAAAGTGAAAGTAAAACTATTCCCTTGGGAAGAGTTAAACTATGTAAATAAAATCAAAAAAGCTTTTAAAGTTAAATAATCATTATATACCATTGCTGGATATAAAATAGTCCAAAATAAATAGAATTAGTTTTTATAAATCCTTCAGCATTCATTTGCTGAGGGATTTTTATTATGTTTAACCTTTTCTTATACCTTTGTAAGCTATGGCAAAACCAACCCAACCAACTGTTAAAACTCACATCCTCGTAAAAGGAGCAAAAGCGCATAATCTAAAAAATGTCGATGTAGCTTTTGCACGTAATAAAATGACCGTAGTAACCGGTATGTCTGGATCGGGGAAATCGAGTTTGGCTTTTGACACACTTTATGCCGAAGGACAACGAAGGTATGTAGAGAGTTTAAGTTCTTATGCTCGTCAGTTTTTGGGGAGGTTAGAAAAACCCGATGTACAAAGTATCAAAGGAATCTCACCAGCCATTGCTATAGAGCAAAAAGTAAACTCATCCAATCCCCGATCTACCGTTGGTACGAGTACGGAAATTTATGATTTTTTGAAATTGATGTTTGCTCGAATCGGGAAAACTATTTCGCCCATATCCGGAAAAGAAGTTAAGAAAGAAAATACGACTACGGTAATGGAGTATTTGAACTCTTTTCCTGAAAAAACACGAGGAATAATTATCTCTCCAATAAAAATACCAGCAGGAAGAACACCAAAAAAACAATTGGATATTTTTATAGAGCAGGGTTATTCTCGCATATATTATGATCATAAATTGATTGCATTAGAAGACGCAAAGCCCAATGCGTTTAAAGAATTTGGAATTATAGATTTAATTATAGATAGAATAAGCATAACAGAAGAAGAAGATAATCAAAATAGGATAGCAGAAAGTGCAGAAATAGCATTTTTAGAAAGCCAAGGAGATTGTAAAGTTGTGCTTATGGATGATTCCAAATCAACACGAACATTTTCAAACAGATTTATGCTTGACGGTATCAAGTTTGAAGAGCCATCACTTAACTTTTTTGCATTTAACAATCCTGTAGGTGCTTGCCCTCGATGTGAGGGTTTTGGCAAAATATTAGGCATTGATAAAGATCTTGTGATTCCAAATAAAAACCTTTCCATATATGAAGATGCGATTGCTTGTTGGCGAGGAGAATCTATGAAGATATGGAAAAATGAACTGGTACTGAACGCAGATAAATTTGACTTCCCCATTCATAGACCTTATATTGATTTAACCCCCAAAGAGAAGGAAGTCATTTGGACAGGCAATAAGTATTTTAGTGGGTTGAATGCATTTTTTGAGCATTTAGAAAGTAAGACTTACAAGATTCAATATCGAGTAATGCTTAGCAGATATCGTGGACGTACCGACTGTGACGAATGTGATGGTAGTAAACTAAGAAAAGATGCACATTATGTAAAAATAGGCGGGAAATCTATTGCTGAAATAGCCCGTTTAGACATTGATAGTTGTAGTCGCTTTTTTGAGAAAATCACCTTTTCAGAGAATGATATGATTGTTGCTAATCGTCTTTTGATCGAAATTCAATCGAGATTACAATACCTGAGTGATGTTGGGTTGGGCTATCTCACTCTCGATAGATTAAGCAATTCTCTTTCGGGAGGTGAGTCGCAAAGGATTAATTTAGCCACAAGTATCGGAAGTAGCCTAGTCGGATCAATGTATATTTTGGACGAGCCAAGTATCGGATTGCACCCAAGAGATACGCACCGGTTATTAAAAGTATTGAAATCGTTACGTGACCTAGGCAACACCGTTATTATAGTAGAGCATGAAGAGGAAGTAATGCGGCATGCAGACGAAATCATTGATATGGGACCCTTTGCAGGAACGCACGGAGGTGAGGTTGTTTTTCAGGGAGATCACGATGCATTAATGAAGGATACCGTAAGCTTAACTGCTAAATATTTAAACAATATTGAGCGTATTGAAATCCCTGAAATAAGAAGACCTTGGAAAAATTCTTTCTCCGTAATAGGTGCACGTGCCAACAATTTAAAAAATATAGATGTCCAATTTCCTTTGGAGGTTCTAACTGTAGTCACAGGAGTGAGTGGAAGTGGAAAATCAACACTTGTACGTCAAATTTTATATCCGTATTTGAAAAAGAATTTTGGTGGCACAAGCATAAAGACCGGAGAATGCGATAATGTAACGGGAGATTTTAAATTGATAGAAGATGTAGAGTTCGTAGATCAAAATCCGATTGGTAAAAGTTCTCGTTCTAACCCAGCAACTTATGTCAAGGCTTATGATGATATTCGAGCGTTGTTTGCTAAGCAACAATTGTCCGTAATCAACGGATATAAACCCAAACACTTTAGTTTTAATGTAGAAGGCGGAAGATGCGATGCTTGTGAAGGCGAGGGATCCATAAAAGTCTCTATGCAATTTATGGCCGATGTGTATTTGACTTGTGACAATTGTAACGGACAACGATTTAAAGATGAAGTGTTGGAGGTGCTGTTTGAGGGTAAAAATATCTACGACATTCTCACCATGACCATTGATGATGCAGTAGTTTTCTTTGGCAACTCAGATGATAAGTCTTGTAAAAAAATACTAGAAAAAATAACACCTTTAAAGGACGTAGGTCTAGGTTATGTGCAGTTGGGTCAATCTAGCAATACGTTGTCAGGAGGAGAAGCTCAACGAATAAAATTAGCCTCTTTTCTTGCTAAAAAAAACACACAGAATAAGACTTTGTTTATCTTTGATGAACCTACTACTGGACTTCATTTTCACGACATCAAAAAGTTACTAAAAGCACTTAATGCCTTGATTGAAAAAGGGCATAGTGTATTTGTAATAGAACACAATGCAGAGGTTATCAAATGTGCTGATTGGGTTATTGATTTAGGACCAGAAGGTGGTAATGCGGGTGGAGGTCTTGTTTTTGAAGGAACCCCTGAAGAGTTAATTAAATGTAATGAATCCTATACCGGTAAGTATTTGAAACGACACCTTGTTTAATTGTAACCTAACAAAGGACTTAAATAACAATTTTTTTGATAATCGATTTACCGTTTTGTAATTTTAGCATAAGGATATACAACCCTTTATTAAGGTTTGAAGTATTTAGATTTGTAGTAGGATTGTTGACCGTTAAATATTTGATCAACTGCCCTTGTGAATTATATAATGAGATGTGCTGAATCGTTTGATAAAATGCGTTTACGTTTAACATTTCAGGAGCTTGGGTAATTTTTATTTTGTCATCATTCGCCTCAATGAAAACAGAGGTTTCTAAGTCTGTAATCTCGCTGATAGCTGGAGGTAATATAGTGTTTCCAAAAGTAAAACGCTCACTAGATATAAACAGTCTATCATCTACGTAAGTCACACCTTCCACTTGAAAACTTGTCGTTACCAATAGTTCGCAAGAAAAAGAAGAAGCGGAAAGTACATCAGCAGCTGTATTTATATTGTCCAATCGCATCGCAAATGGAGTTAGATTATATCCCACCAAGGCTAGTTTTTGAGTGTTGGAATTAAATGAAGCATCGGTAACTTTAAAACTCGTTTCTAAACTGTCAATAGGAGGTAAACTGTAGGTTCCTGGAGTTTTGGATAGAGTGTATAAAGAGGTGTTATTCATTGTCCAGTTTTTAGAAAACAACACCAAACTATCACCAATAGCTACGAAAGCTTCGCAATCAAATCGGGTATTGTTGGGTGTAGATGTAAAATCTGTTTGGTTGGCGTAGTTAAAATACAATGTTGTTGGAATTACGGTGTCTAAAGAATTAAAATCAGATATACTAATCTTATGAATTCTTAAATTCAAGTAGTAAATGCAACTTTTATATTTGAAAAGTCACAATTTGAAGGGGGAATTATTTAAATGCCCCTTTAAGAGAAAAATTCATGATTTTTTCTTCATTTTGTGCTATTCATTTTTTTAAAGAATTTATTAT
>CAMZLL010000053.1 GCA_947311505.1 uncultured Cryomorphaceae bacterium | reverse complement strand
AGAGGTAACTATCAGTAAATTAATTACTTATTCTCATAAATTTGATTTCCTTAAAATTTATCAAAATCGAGAAAAACCTTATAAACAGGCAGCTTAATCGTAGATGCGAAACTTGAGTGATGTAGAAATACAAGTTTATCCTAACCCAGCATCTGATTTTGTAAATTTTGATTTAGACTATCAAGATGAAACGATAACAAAAGTTGTTGTTTACGATTTACTTGGTACCGTTGTAACTACAGCAAATGTTAGTATTGAACAAAGCTACATTGATGTTTCATCTTTGAGTTCTGGTTCATACATTATTTCATTTGAATTATCCAATGCAGAGGTTATGAATGAAAAGATGATCATTAGGAAATAGATTTAATCAAAATACATAAAGGGTGTTTTTCTTAATAAAAACACCCTTTATTATTTAGTAACTTATTTCTTCCGGTCTTTTTTCAAGTCAGAACCGAGACGTAAATCTTTTATTGAAACTACATTAGTAGTGAAAGTTTTAATCCGCATTGTATGAAGTAATTGCCCTTCTTTTAACAGGTTTGATGATACAGGCAGAGAAGAGGGAAGAATGATACCGTTATAATCTTTGTAGTCCTGATATAAAACAGATTCTGTTAAAAATCTATATTCCTCCGAAATTGTATATTCCAACTTATCTATTCTATTGGTCTCCTTAGACAACCAAACTAAATATTGATCTATTTTTCTTTGAGGTTCTAGCGTATTCCATGAAACTATAACTCCACTACAATCCTTCCCTTCAATAATGCTATCTCCAATATATGACTTAGCAGTTGCAGTTTGAATTCGTATTGGAAATTCAATAAAATATTGATACGTGGGTAGCCAAAAGGTAATATCTCTTTTGTTCTTAAATATCAACTCAGAATCTGTTAACACATAGGTATTCCAATCTTGAATACCCCAACTGTTTCGGGCTTTGGTGTTCAATATAAAATCCAAGCGTCCATCAAAAGCTCCCGGTATATAGCTCAACTTAAAACTAATATTTTTAGCGTCAAAAGGATTGGCTTGTTTGCCCATAAACCCATAAAATTCATCTTCAAAATCGATAGAATAAGCTTCTATTGAATTCCAAGTTTTTAATCCATAAGCTTCCTCCATTTTTTGCAATAATATAGTAACACTAATTGAATCTGCTTTCAGACTTCTACTACTTTTTGGTCGTAAATCAAAAATTTTAAATACATGTAATCTGCAACTCGAAAGAAAAATCAGACTTATTAATACAGTGTAATATAATTGCTTCATCGAATTAACGATCCTTAATTGCCCATTTGTAAAGTTCTTCATAAACAGGTAAGATTTGATCAATATCGAACTTTTCAGCTTGTGCGTATGCGTTCTTTTTAAATTGCTCCAACGTTTCAGGATCTTTAATAATAGCCACAGCATTCTCAGCCATATCTTCAGTATTTCCAACATCTGATAAGAAACCAGAAAAACCGTGCTCAACAGCTTCGGGGATCCCACCTGTGTTACTTGCAATAACAGGAACTCGTGCAGCCTGAGCCTCTAATGCTGCTAATCCAAAACTTTCGGTTTCTGAAGGAAGTAAAAACAAATCTGAAATAGCCAATACTTCAACTGTTGACTTTAAATTCCCCAAAAACATCACCTTATCGCAATATCCCCATTCTCTAGATTGATGTTCTGCTATTACTCTTTCTGGTCCATCTCCTACCAACAGCAACTTTGCATTAATTCCTTTTTCAATGATTTTTTTAAAAATAGCCATTACGTCCGGCACTCTTTTAACCGCTCTAAAATTAGATATGTGCGTAATTAAAAGCTCTCCATTGGGCGCATACCTCTTTTTATACTTTTCATTATTATCTAATTGATAGCTTTTGATACATATAAAATTTGGCACAACATGAATTTCTCTATTGACATGAAAATGTTCTAAAGTATCTTTCTTCAAAGACGCTGATACTGCTGTAACAATAGTAGATTTATTAATCGAAAAAGTAATTACAGGTTCAAAAGAAGGATCTTTCCCTACCAAAGTAATATCTGTACCATGAAGTGTGGTGATAAAAGGTATGTTGATACCTTCCTCTTTTAAGATTTGCTGAGCCATATAAGCTGCTGTAGCATGTGGTATAGCATAATGACAATGCAGTAAATCTAGTTTCTCATATTTTACTACATCTACCAATTTACTTGTAAGCACTTGTTCATAAGGCGTATGATCAAAAAGTGGATAATCGCTGACCATCACTTCATGAAAGAAAATATTCTCTCTCAAACGATCTAACCTTACAGGCAAGCTATACGTTATAAAATGGATTTCATGACCTTTTGACGCTAATGACTTCCCTAATTCTGTTGCTACTACTCCACTCCCTCCAAATGTTGGGTATAAAACAATGCCTATTTTCATTTATTCTTTTTATTGATGTTGCAAAAGTATTTAAAATAATATTTAGATGCCACGAAACGAATAAACGATTTATTGAATATATGAACATGGATAAAATGTTTTTTTAAGGAATTGAAAACTAATCGGAGATTGAATAATTGCAACCGAAAGTCTCTAAATAGACTATTCTATACCTTCATTCAACATCAACCAATATTCGATTCAGGTAGGACATCGTACATTCTACATAAGACATCATACATTAAACCTAAAAATTACTATCTTCGTACCTTCAACACACACGATTATATGAAAGCAAAAGAATTAGCATTCAACAAGAATGAAGATGTAAACAAAATGATGGTATCAGATCTAAACAGCGCGTTAGATAAAGTTTACTTAGGAGGAGGAGAAAAAAAAATAGAAAAGCATCACAAAAAAGGAAAGTTAACAGCCAGAGAACGAATTGATTTATTACTCGACAAAAACGCAAATAGGATTGAAATAGGAGCTTTTGCTGGTAATGGAATGTACAAAGAATACGGAGGTTGTCCCAGTGGTGGAGTTGTGGTAGTAATAGGATACGTAGCAGAAAGACAATGTATAGTAGTGGCCAATGATGCCACCGTAAAAGCAGGAGCTTGGTTTCCAATAACCGCAAAAAAGAATTTAAGAGCCCAAGAAATTGCTATCGAAAACAAATTACCAATTATCTATTTAGTAGATAGTGCTGGCGTATTCTTACCTATGCAAGATGAAATATTTCCAGATAAAGAACATTTTGGACGTATGTTTAGAAACAATGCCATAATGAGCTCTATGGGAATAACGCAAATATCTGCAATCATGGGAAGTTGCGTTGCAGGTGGAGCGTACCTACCCATTATGAGTGACGAAGCGCTTATCGTTGATAAAACCGGAAGTATCTTTTTAGCAGGATCTTATCTAGTAAAAGCTGCGGTAGGAGAAATTATCGACAACGAAACACTAGGTGGTGCTACAAGTCACTGTGAAATTAGCGGTGTTACTGATTATAAATCTAAAGATGACAAAGAGTGTTTACAAACCATCAGAGATATATTTGATAAAATAGGGAATATAGAAGATGCAGGTTATAGCAGAGAAAAATCTAAAACCCCAACTTTAGATGAAAATGAAATTTACGGCATCCTTCCTGAAGATCGGACGACACCGTATCAGTCAATTGAAATTATAAAACGATTGGTTGATGAGTCCAAATTCACCGAATACAAAAAAGGATATGGAAAAACAATCCTATGTGGCTATGCTCGTATTGATGGCTGGTCAGTAGGGATTGTTGCCAACAATAGAGAAATAATAAAAAATAAAAAAGGTGAAATGCAATTTGGAGGTGTCATTTATAGTGATTCTGCTGATAAAGCTGCTCGATTTATAATGAATTGCAACCAAAAGAAAATTCCTTTGGTATTTTTACAAGATGTAACAGGATTTATGGTTGGTTCACGATCTGAACATGGAGGAATAATTAAGGACGGTGCCAAATTAGTAAGTGCAATGTCAAATTCAGTAGTTCCTAAATTCACTATAATAATAGGGAACTCATATGGTGCAGGAAATTATGCAATGTGTGGAAAAGCATACGACCCAAGGCTAATAGTAGGATGGCCTTCATGCAAGCTAGCTGTAATGGGGGGAGCACAAGCAGCTAAAGTTTTGATGCAAATAGAAGTAGCAAGTAAAAAATCAAAAGGAGAAGAAATAGACAAAGAAGCTGAAGAAAAAATGTACAACAAAATCAAATCTCGCTATGATGCGCAAACCTCTCCATATTATGCCGCTTCCAGAATTTGGTTAGATGCTATAATTGACCCTTTGGATACTCGTACATGGATTTCTATGGGCATAGAAGCTGCCAATCAAGCTCCCACGGATAAAAGATACAATGTAGGTGTAATGCAAGTTTAATAAAAAAATCGAAGCATTTTGATAACGAAAACCTTCTTAACTCGAATTATTCAAAGGTTTTCGTTATGAAAAGACATAATACTAATAGAATTGAGAAGTATAGAAGTTTTTAAGAAAAGGAATTATAACCCTATTTTGAGCTAAGTAAACTTCGATAATCTTCGTGTATTGCAGTTAGTTTGACTTTATAATAGAAAAATTGGGAATAATTCGGGTAAACTAAATAAAATGAAAATAGTTGTTTACGGAAAACGCTTTGATGAAGAGGCTGATGAAATGATTGCAAAATTATATACGCTATTTTCCGAATATAATATTGAATCAATTACTTATGATAAGTTTGCTAAATTTATAAAAAATAGAGCATATCCTCCTTTTGACTCTCCTACATATAGCGATTCTAAAAAACTAGAAGGACATATTGATTTTGTAATCAGTATTGGTGGCGATGGAACTATTTTAGACACCATAACCTCTATTGGCGATTCAAATATTCCTATCGTGGGAATCAACACAGGTAGGCTGGGTTTCCTTGCTAACAATGCAAAAGAAGACGTAGAAATAGTACTAAAGCAGCTCATCGAGGGTAATTATAGACTTGAAAATCGAAGTTTGCTCTCTATGCAATCCGAGTCAAACGCATTTGGCACAGATAATTTTGCACTAAATGAAGTGACCATCCATAAGAAAGATACCGCTTCGATGCTAACCCTACACACATACGTAAATGGCGAATTTTTAAACTCATACTGGGCAGATGGTCTTATTATCAGCACTCCTACAGGATCTACTGCCTACTCTCTAAGCTGTGGAGGCCCAATTCTAGACCCTTCAAGTGCCAGTTTTATCATCAACCCCATAGCACCACACAATCTTACCGCGAGACCTATCATAGTACCCAATGATGTAGAAATAAAAGTTAAAGTTGAAGGACGACAAGAAGATGTTTTAGTAACCTTAGATTCACATTCAAAGCCGATACCCATCACTGAGGAAATAACCCTTAACAAATCTGAATTCTCCATTCATTTGGTGCAATTTGAATATCAAAACTTCTTCAAAACCATTCGTAAAAAACTACTTTGGGGACAGGATAGAAGAAATTAAATATTCAAAAAAAAACAGACTTAATAATAAATACTCTATTTTTGTAATTAATAAACATAAAAATGAAAACATTAACCATCGCCTTTTTACTCCTTTTAGCAAGTCACCTTGGCTATTCTCAACATTGGAAATATTATAGAGGGGAAGTTTCCGTAGCTATTGGCACGTCTCACTTCCTAGGGGAATTAGGAGGAGCCAACACCTTAGGTTCAAAAGGTATTACAGGCTTTAAAGACCTTGAATTTAAACTAACTAGACCATCAGTTGCTGTAGGATATCGCTATTTTTTAACCCCAATGTTTGCTATAAAAGGAGATCTAACGTATGCTAGACTTAACGGAGATGATGCACTTACCACAGAAACTTTTAGGAACAACCGAAACTTACATTTTAGATCACCTGCCATAGAGTTTTCTGGTCGTTTTGAATTTTATCCAATGCGAGAATATTTTGGACATTTATACAGAAGCAAAGGTATCATCGGAAAGAAAGTGAGAAGAATCTCGCCTTATATGTTCATCGGAATTGGCGGATTTTGGTTCAATCCAAAAGCTAAATATAATGGAAAATGGGTGAAATTAGCCCCCTTAGAAACAGAAGGTGTTAAGTATAAAAAAATAGCAGTATCTATGCCATTTGGTGCGGGATTTAAATATGCACTCTCAAGACAAATGAGTATAGGACTAGAAATGGGTTTAAGATATACTACCACAGACTACATTGACGATGTTTCGACCACATATATAGATAAATCAAACGCATCAGAAATGGAACAATACCTAGCAAATCCCGCTTTAAATAACATTTCCGACTCTGATGATTCGTATGCTACAAATCCAGGACAACAAAGAGGTGGTGCTACTGAAAACGACTCCTTTCTATTGACAATGCTTACATTTAATTATAAATTCTTAAAAGGCAGAAACAACCTTCCTAAGTTCTAAATAAAATAAATTATACAATAATTCGTTTCTTTAAAATGAAAATAATAGTTTCACTTATTTTTTTAGGTTACATTTTAAATGGCTACTCACAAGTTCCTGAATTTGGAGGAATGGCAGGAGGCTCTTATTACATAGGAGACTTAAACCCTACAGGACATTTTGAGAACACTAAATTTAGCGGAGGGATATTTTACAGAAATCAGATAAAAAAAAGCAAAAGGTTGTCCTTTCGATTTCAGTTAATGTACGGAAAAGTAGAAGCATTTGACTCCAAATCAGAATCGGAACGGTTAGTTAATAGAAATCTAAATTTTCAATCAAAAATCTTAGAAATAGGTCCGCTAATCGAATTCCATTACTTAAAATACGAAGTAGGTAGCAGAAGATATAGAGGAACCCCCTATTTATTTTTAGGATTAACCTATTTTAAAATGAATCCTATGGGGCAATACGAGGGCAACTGGATAGAACTTCAATCGTTAGGTACAGAAGGACAAGGAACTTCTCAAAACTCTAAAAAGCCCTATAATCTGAATCAACTATCCATACCGGTAGGTGTAGGTGTAAAATTCAATCTGTCTAGCAGAGTTTCAATGGGGATTGAATATGGTGTGAGAAAAACATTTACAGATTATTTAGACGATGTTAGTGGCAACTATGTGGATGCCTCCCTACTCCATGAGGAAAGCGGACTTTTAGCAGCTCAACTTTCTGACCCTAGCTTAGAAAACCAAAATTTAAGAAATTCCAATGAAGGATACTCGAGGGGTAATGCCCAAAATAAAGATTGGTATTATATGTTTGGGATATCGTTAAGTTTTAGATTATTTGAACATACCACTTGTGCTAAATGGTAAACCGCACGTTTTCCTCCCTAAAAACAAGCAGCTAATCAACACAAAGACAGCTACTATATATAAAGTTATCACCAACGAACAAGTAATTAACAAATTTTGGACTTTTATTTCTAATAAAAATGCGGGTATCTCGTTATTTTTTAGAAATTTGCAGACTTCTAATTTAGATTAAGACAAAAATGCCTTTTAAAGACAAAATCATAAAAGAAAAAGTACCACAACACATTGCTATCATAATGGATGGTAATGGCAGATGGGCGCAACAAAAAGGCGAACACCGAATATATGGACATACAGCCGGTGTAGAATCAGTAAGAGAAGCGTTAACTGCTGCTGCTGAGATAAAGGTAAAATACCTTACACTCTACGCATTTAGTACAGAAAATTGGAACAGACCCAAAGAAGAAGTAGATGCGTTAATGGATTTATTGGTAAAGACCATAACATCAGAAGTAGATTCTTTAAACAAAAAAGGAGTGCGATTAGAAGTAATAGGAGATATGGATAGTTTACCTCCAGGTTGTAAGCAAGCGCTTGAAGAAAGTAAAAAAGCAACAGCTAACAACACTAATATCACTTTGATTTTGGCATTAAGTTATAGTTCTCGTTGGGAAATTACCAATGCCATAAAAAAAATAGCCACTGATATAGAAGAAAAAAAGATTGCTCCAAAAGAAATAAATGATGCACTTGTAAGTTCTTATCTCAATACAGCAAACTTTCCTGATCCAGAATTATTAATCAGAACCAGTGGAGAATGTAGAATAAGTAATTTCCTACTGTGGCAAGTGGCGTATTCTGAATTGTATTTTACTGAAGTTTTGTGGCCTGATTTTAAAAAAGAAAATTTATACGAAGCAGTTTACCAATTTCAATCGAGAGAGCGAAGATTTGGAAAAACTAGCGAACAATTACTAGAAAATGAATAAAATAATCCTTCTATTGACCTTGTGCGTATCCTTTATACTAGGATATACACAAGGAGGAACCTTAAATAGTTTCGGCTATGATTCTCCTAAATCATATACCATAGCTAGCGATGTCGTTATTGACGGTTCCTATAACACCAATGAAAATTGGGTACGCTTAAAATCGGGGTTGACTATCGGGCAAGTTATCACAGTTCCAGGTAGTGACATTACTCAAGCTATCAAATCTCTTTGGGATTCTGATCTTTATTCCGATGTGCAAATAATAGCCGACAAAGTTCAGGGCAATAACATATACCTAAGAATAAAACTTATCGAACACGAAGCGTATATCGGTTTAAAACCATCAAGAGGATTGACACGTGCGGAGCACAATAAAATAGAAGAAAATCTAAATATAAAAATAAACCAATCCATCACTCCTGAATTGCTAAACAAAGTAAATAGGGTGGCTAAAGGTGTTTTTATAGAAAAAGGCTATTTTAAGGCAACAGCAACAAGCTATACCAAACCAGATACCATTTCAGGAAAATCATACATACATTACAAAGTAGTGAAAGGGCCTCGTTATAAAATTAATGAAATCATTATAGAAGGAAATACTCAAATGACTGACGGAAAAATAAAACGTCAGATGAAAAAAACAAAAGAGAAAAAATGGTGGAAACTTTTTTGGAGATCAAAGTTTAACAGCTCATTATATAAAGAAGATAAGAAAAACATTATAACTAAATATGTAGATCTCGCCTATAGAGATGCTGAAATAACCTACGACACCGTTTATGATTTTGACGAGAAAACTATAAACATCAAAATGAATATTGATGAAGGAAATAAATACTACATTAGAAGCATCAACTGGGTAGGAAATGTTAAATATAGAGATGGACAGTTGGATACAATATTAGGAATTAAACCTGGAGATGAATACAACCAAGCTACATTGGATACTCGATTATATATGAATCCAGCCGGCAATGACATTTCTTCTTTATATATGGATGATGGGCATTTATTCTTTCAAGTTACACCTAGCGAAAAGCAAGTTTCTAATGATTCTGTAGATTTAGAATTTAGAATCTACGAAGGTAAGCAAGCTCGAATTAAAACAATATCTGTAATCGGGAACACCAAAACTTCTGATCACGTAATCATACGAGATTTATATACCAAACCAGGTGATTTGTTTAGTCGTGAAGCCGTAATTAACTCACAAAGATTACTTTCTCAAAATGGATATTTCAATCCGGAAACGTTGGGTGTAAACCCAATACCAAATGCCGCAGACGGAACAGTTGACATTGAATATACGGTAGAAGAAAGCCCAAGTGATCAAATTGAGCTTTCTGGTGGTTTTGGAGCAGGAAGAGTAGTAGGAACGTTAGGTTTAACGTTTAATAATTTTTCATTGAGAAAACTCTTCAAAAAAGGCTCTTGGACACCTCTTCCAGCTGGAGACGGTCAGCGACTAACCATTCGAGCACAATCTAATGGATACTGGTACCAGTCGTATAATTTTTCATTTACAGAACCTTGGCTTGGAGGAAAAAAACCACAAAGTTTCACCCTTTCTGGCTCTTACTCTGTACAAGCTCAAGATCCTATTTATAAAAGAGACGCAAACAATAAAATCGTTAGAGACGGAGACGGAAAAAGAGTAAAAAACCTTGATCGTGCTTATATAAAAATACCAAGTATTTCTGTAGGGTTAGGTAAAAGATTGAAATGGCCTGATGATAAATTTGTAGTGCAACACTTGTTATCCTATCAATATTACGACATTAATAACTATGGAAACATTTTCTCCTTCTCAAATGGCTATGCCAATAACTTAAGTTATAAATTTAGTATCTCTAGAAACTCGCAAGATCAACAACTATATACTCGTACAGGTTCAGTAACCAAATTATCCTTTAAAACCACACCTACATACTCGTTCTTTGATGGCATAGATGATTATTCTCAAAAAACCGATCAAGAAATCAATAAATGGCTGGAATACAACAAAATTAAATTTACATCCTCATGGTTTGCCCCTCTAACAAAGGATCGTAAATTAGTCGTAAATGCTCGAATTGGAGTTGGATTATTAAATAGATACAATAAGAAATTGCCCACTACAGGATTTGAAAGATTCTATATGGGAGGAGCAGGACTTACAGGATTCAATATTGACGGTAGAGAAATCATCGCTATGAGAGGATATGACGATGGCGTACTTTCACCTCAACATGGAGGAGCTTTGATAAGTAAATACACAATGGAATTGAGATACCCACTTTCATTAAATCCTTCGGCTACTATATATATGCTCGGATTTGCAGAAGCTGGTAACACATGGAACAATTATAAAGACTTCAATCCGCTATCTGTAAAACGATCTGCCGGTGTAGGAGTTCGTATATTCTTACCAATGTTTGGTCTTATGGGATTAGACTATGGCTGGGGATTCGACAAAGTAGATCCAGGTGCCAGGGGTGAAGGATCTCATAACACAGAAATTCAAAACCAAGGATATCATGGACAGTTCCATTTCACAATTGGTATGAATCTTGGAGAACTGTAAATCGCAATCAAAAATAAATTTATAAATTCGCAGAAATAAATAGAATACAATGAAAAAAATAATATTCGTTTTAATGCTTGCAATTGGAACTATGAGTTCTGTAAATGCACAAAAATACGCTTTCGTAGATGTACAATACGTTCTTGGTCAAATGCCAGAATACACAAAAGCCCAAAAAGAAATAGACGACTTATCCGAAACTTGGCAAGCAGAAATTCAAGCAGCATACGCTAGTATCGACAAAAAAATTGCTGAGTTAAAGCAAGAAGAAATTTTACTTCCAGCTGATGCAAAAAAGAAAAGACAAAAAGAGATTTTTCAAATGCAACAAGATGCGCAAAAACTACAACAACAACGTTTTGGTGTAGGAGGCGATTTGTTTAAGAAAAGACAAGAACTAATAAAGCCAATACAAGATGAAATAGCTAAGGCGATAAAAAAAATGTCTGATGACAAAGGATATGATTTTGTATTTGACAAAGGTAAAAACTCAAATATTCTTTTTGTTAATACCAAATATGACAAGAGTGATTATTTATTAAAACAATTAAAAAAATAACAATAAACAATAATTTTTCAATTCATTTGAGAGAATAACTAAAAAAAGATAATATGAAAAAGACACTATATTCAATACTAACAATACTAATGTTTGCCATTACCGCAAATGCACAAAAAATAGGACATATAAGTGCAGAGGATTTACTACAAACGCTTCCAGAATATGAACAAGCAAATATAGAAATGGAAAATTTTGCTACTGAACTGAAAAAAGAGTTTGAAACATTTGCTACAATGTACCAAACAAAAGAAGCTAATTTCATGAAAAAACAAAAAGATTGTGAAACAAATCCTGATGCCTGCGATCAAGCACTATTAGAAATGGAGTACAAAAACGTAATGGAAAGCGGAAAAAAACTGGAAGAAATGCAATATGAAATGCAAACGAAAGTTCAAGAAAGACAAGAATATCTTTTAAATAAAATAGTCGTAAAAATCAAAGCTGCAGCAGCAGAAGTAGCAAAAGAAAAAGGATTGGACTATGTTTTGGATTCTTCTACATTGATTTATGCAGGAGGCGTCAATCTTAACGATGCGGTAAAAGCAAAATTATTAGCAGAATAATCTACTAAATAACCCATTATAAAAAAAGACGTATTAATTAATACGTCTTTTTTATTATCTGCTTTTTTATTTACCTTTACACCATGAGTAAAAAACCAATTGGCATTTTTGATTCTGGATACGGTGGACTAACGGTTCTTAAATCACTAACAGATCAACTACCTGAGTATGACTACATATATATTGGCGACAATGCTCGAACCCCCTATGGCACACGCTCATTTGATGTAGTATATGAATATACGCTACAAGCTGTAAAAACGTTTTTTGAAATGGGGTGTGAATTGGTTATCCTAGCTTGCAATACCGCTTCTGCTAAAGCACTAAGAAACATACAGCAAAATGACCTTCCAAGGCTTGCTCCTAATAAACGTGTGCTCGGTGTAATACGACCAAGTGCTGAAATAGTTGGAACACATACCACCTCAAAACATGTGGGTATTTTAGGAACTACTGGAACAGTTAACTCCAATTCTTATGTCATAGAAATAAATAAACTGCACCCGCAAATACAAATAACGCAAGAGGCTTGTCCAATATGGGTACCACTCGTTGAAAACAATCAGTTTGATAATGAAGGAGGATCCTACTTTGTAAAACATCATATTGATAACATTTTGCAAAAAGACAGTCAAATAGACACTTTGATATTGGGGTGCACCCACTACCCTATTTTGATAGACCTCATAAAAAAGCATACACCAGAAAACATAACTATTCTTAGCCAAGGTGAAATTGTAGCCGCTTCACTCAAGGATTATTTAAAAAGACACCCAGAAATAGATGTTAAATGCAGTAAAAATGGAAATACGACCTACTTCACTACAGATGCGCCAGCTGCATTTGATAAAAATGCAAAATTATTTTTAGGAAAAATAATTCAATCAAAAAAAATACATTTAATAGACTAGAAAACCAATAGGCTTTCTATATCAAGCATTGGTATTAATTTAAAATCTAAAATAACACTAATCAAATAGAGTTTCAGAATTTTCTAAAAATTAACTCCCAATAATTGGTTGATAGAGTTGTAAGAAACATAATGATAATTAGGTCTTGCTTCTTTGAATATTGCTATTGCTTTCTCTTTACCTTCTGGAGTTGCTGCCAGAGCAGTATATAAAGGCATCAAAAACTTACGTCTTCCTATTTTCATCAAGAATGCTTTCAATTCTTTATCAATTTTATCATATCCTATATTGATACTTCTTTGAAACCATATAGCAGCAATCTCGCTATTTCCTGATTGTGTAAAATGAAAAGCATCATCAAGCATTGTCATTTGTTCAACGGTCGTTTCTGCTTTTAGATTTCTTATAAAATGAAGCCATTCGTGTGTACTCCATTTATCTGTATCTATCAATTTAGAAATATCGTTTGTCTCATAGAATTGTACCATATTTGCATCTACAGCATTGAAGTTTTTAGATACCACTTTTGGACAATTCTCAGGTAAACCAGGTTCATAAACCCATTCCTCAATATTTAAATCAATGTTTCTAGGTACTATCAGTTTTTCATTTAGATATACCAAAAACTTCTCTGTAGTAATAGTTTGAAACTTATGAGAATCAAAATACTCCATCAAGAAAGCATCAAAATTATCTCTACCCACTTGCTCTTCTAATAATCTCAAAAAGAAATACCCTTTTTCATAAGCTATATCTGTCATTCCATCATCTGGATGCTGTGATTTTAGCTGCAATTTTAAGCGTTGCATATCTGGTGTAGCCGTCTCTAAGGTCTCTAATAAATCTTGATATCCTAGCAATGCCAACATATCTGTATAGTCCTTACCATAGATAGCTTCCATGATTCTACGCTCAAAATAAACTGTAAAACCTTCATTCAACCAGAAGTCATTCCAAGAAGAATTGGTAACTAAATTGCCACTCCATGAATGTGCAAGCTCATGTGCTATCAATGAAACTAAACTTCTATCACCAGCTATAATCGTAGGTGTAGCAAATGTCAGGCGCGGATTCTCCATCCCTCCAAAAGGAAAACTAGGCGGCAATACAATCACATCAAAACGCTCCCACTGATAGGCTCCGTATAGTTTTTCAGCTTCGTTTACCATTGTTCCCATATCTCCAAGCTCATAGACACAAGAAGCTAGCATAGAGGGTTCGGTATATACACCCGTACGCTGATCTATTGGGGCAAACTCCAAATCTCCTACTGCCAAGGCAAGTAAGTAACAAGGTATGGGCTGCGGCATATTGAATTCATAAATTCCTTCATCATTTTTATGAACTGGATTAGACGCAGACATTACTGCCATCAAATTTTTTGGGACTTTTACTTTTGCAGAATATGTAATTCTTAATGCTACAGTTCCTTGCAATGGAATCCAGCTACGTGTAAAAATAGACTGCCCTTGTGTGTACATAAATGGTTGCTCCTTGCCAGCAGTTTGCGATGGAATCAACCAATCTAATGCTTCGGTTTTCTCTGTTGTTTCATAGTAGATGGTTACTTTGGTAGTGTTCTCATCAATGCTTACAACCAAAGGAGTTCCCAACAATTCATCTACTTCTCCCATTTTAAACTGAGCTTCTTTGCCATCGTTTAATTCAACTTTTGAAATATTTAATGCCTTGGTATCAAAAATAACGTGATCTGATCCCGTTAGATTTTCTATGGTATGGGTTACTGACCCGACAATGGTTTTTGTATCAAACTTTACTTCTATATCTAAATGCAGGTGGCGAGAACTTACCTCATCATAATTTGACAATGTATGGTCGTCTCTTTCGTCAATCAATTCCATATTTTGAATTTCTTTATTTTCAATTGCTAAACTATCTGTATTTAAATTTTGTTCTACAGAAATGGATTCATCAGTGCTAACAACGTCAGAACAAGAAAAGAGTAATAAAGATAAAGCTATTATAATAATAGTATATAATTTCATATGTGTAGGTTTGAATTATTGGTTACAAATACAAAAATAGAATAACCTAGCTAGGAACAAAGAAAAATAAGTAAAAAAGTTTAGGGCACAAAAAATGGCAAGCTACTCATATCGCACCGCTACAACTTACTACCCTTGCTACGTTCCCGTCCTGGGGGATTCGAAAGGAGCTGGTCGTATGAGACTTGCCGCTGCAAATGTAACATTACATTTTGAATTACAATAAAAAAAGTCAAGTATTTTTAAAATAAAAAACAGAACACTTCTGCCTATCCAAAATAAACGGTATAACTAACCGTATTTAATCAATCAAATGATTACTTTTATAATATATATAATAAATTCACACCCAATTATGAAGACAAAAGAAGTGGTTAATCATATTGTAAATTGGCTCACTGCATACGCAAATACTGCGAATATAGAGGGATTTGTAGTAGGAGTATCGGGCGGAATAGATAGTGCGGTAACCTCAACACTGTGTGCCATGACGGGCAAAAATTTAATTGTTTTGAATATGCCCATACTACAACCTCCATCACAGTTTGATAGGAGTAATGAGCACATCGCTTGGTTGCAATCTCGTTTTCCAAAAACAAATGGGCAAACGATTGACTTAACGAATGGTTTTGAGCAATTGGCTAAGGATTTACCAAAAAATATTCAAGATCATCTGACGATGGCTAACTTGAGAGCTCGATTGAGAATGGCAACACTTTATGCTTTTGCAGGAAATGCGGGTTACTTGGTGGCAGGAACTGGAAATAAAGTGGAAGATTTTGGAGTTGGCTTCTTTACGAAGTACGGTGATGGAGGTGTGGATCTCTCTCCTATTGCAGATTTGATGAAAACGGAAGTTTTTGAGATTGCTAAGGAATTGGGAATTGTCAATTCTATTCAAAAAGCCAAACCTACGGACGGTCTTTGGGACGATGACCGAAGTGATGAGGATCAAATTGGCGCTACCTATCCAGAGCTGGAATGGGCAATGCGATACATTGAGCTTGAATCTGATGCAGAATTAACGGAGCGACAAGCGGAGGTTATGAAGATTTACTTATCTAGAAATAGAGCCAATAGACATAAAATGGAGGCGATTCCGGTTTGTGAGATACCAAAAGAACTAAAGTAATGATACGTACTTGTTAAGAAAATCGTTGATGTTGCAAACTCTTATGGCTTTGGTCAATAAATAATCATCAGTATTGGGGGTGATAATAAAGTTTTGAGCTGCATCTAAATCCTCAAAAGATTGAAGTAATCCTTTTGTAGTTTTTGGAGTAGATGTATATTTTACTTCCACACTTGCTACTACTGTCTTTCCTTTTACAAGCACCAAATTGCACTCAGCTCCTGCTTGCGTTCTGTAATAAAACACCGAAATTTCTTCTGGTAATACTTGGGCTATTTGCTCAATAACATAGCCTTCCCAAGAGCTACCAAGTATAGGGTTTGCTGATAAATCGTCTCGGGTGGGTATGCTTAGCAAATGATGCAACATACCAGAATCTCGAATATAAACCTTAGGAGATTTTACTAAACGTTTTTTTACATTGGTAGCGTAGGGCTGTAAAATTCGGATTAGAAATGCGTCTTCTAAAAATGACATATACCTTTTTATAGTAGGAGACGTTAACTCTAAAGATTTTGAAATATTTGAATAATTAACAACATTGCCATGCATGTGTGCAAGCATTATCCATAGTTTTCGAATAATCAACCGATCTGTATCTAGCCCTAGCATGGGTAAATCTCGTTCTACATAGGTCTTTACAAAATTGGACATCCAAACTCTCCTTAACTTATCTCTCTTTAATCTAAACGCATCTGGATAACCTCCCGAAAACCAATGATAATCGACTGACGCTATTTCTTGTATCTCTAAAAGATTAAAGGGTGTGAGTTCTTTATAGATAATTCTTCCGGCTAATGACTCTGAAGAGTCTCTAATGAGCTCGGGAGATGCAGAACCTAGCAGTATAAACCTAGCCGGAACTCTATTGGCATCAATCATCGATCGAAGAATTGGAAACAATTTGGGCATTCTTTGAATTTCATCCAAAATGACACATTTATGTTCATTGTTTTCAAAAAACAAAACGGGATCGTTCAGTTTTGAAGCGTCTTTTGGATTTTCTAAATCTATGTAAATGGTTTCTTTGCCTTCGATTTCTGATGCTAGCTGTTTTGCTAATGTTGTTTTTCCAACTTGTCGAGGACCTACCAATCCTATGACCGGAAAATAATCCAAATACTCTAATAAATCTTCTGTAACAGCTCTACTAATCATACCACAAATGTAACACAATCAATTTAAAAAAACGATATTTATCCTTGTAAATTTAAAATAGGAATTTAAATTTACAAGGATAAATAAAGACAAGAATAACACAACCAACTAAAAACAAGTGAATTAACTACTCGTGCATAAAAACTACTGCAAACCAGAATCCCAACCTTTAAAAACGGGTTCATACCCTTGTTCTATTACTTTTTTTACAAAATCTGAGGTTGTTCTTTTATCATGAATTTCAAACTGTTCTAAGTTTGCATTTGGATTGGCATATCCTCCAGGGTCTGTTTTAGAATCTGCCGATATAGATGTAATTCCTAGTTTTATAATATTATTTCTAAACGTATCGGACTCTCGTGTGGACATAGACAGCTCTACTTCTTGATTGAAAATACGATAAGCGCAAATCAACTGCACCAATTGTCTGTCTGTCATGACGGATTTTAACTCAACCCCACCCGCACAAGGTCTGAGCCTAGGAAACGAAACAGTGTAGTTGGTTTTCCAATATTTTCGTTCTAGGTAATCTAGATGTGATGCAGCAAAAAAGGAATCTGTTCTCCAATCTTCCAACCCTATGAGAACGCCCACTCCCATTTTGTGAATGCCAGCCTCCCCTAACCTATCGTGTGTTTCGATACGGAAATCGTAGTTTGATTTCTTTCCTTTTGGATGGTGTTTTTTATAGTTTTCTCGATTATATGTTTCTTGATATACCAACACCGTATTTAACCCAACGGATATTAGTTCTTCATATTCTTCTTTGTCTAATGGCTGAACCTCTATAGCTATATGAGAAAAGTACGGTTTGATTAATTCTATTGCGTTTTTGATATACGCTACTCCTACCGTTTTATTTGCCTCTCCTGTTACTAGCAATATATGGTCATATCCGTACGATTTAATAACCTTAACCTCTTCTAAAATTTCTTGATCTGACAATGTTTTTCTGTCAAGCTTTACATCCAAACTAAAACCACAATAGGTACAGATATTCTGACATTCATTGCTCAGATACATGGGCACATAAAACTGGATGGTTTTTCCAAATCGTTCCAAGGTCAGTTTTTGACTTTTCTGTGCCATTTCCTCTAAAAAAGGCTCGGCTGCTGGAGAAATCAAAGCTTTAAAATCTTCTAAGGTTGCTTTAGAACTTACAAGTGCATTTTTAACATCTACTTCTGTTTTAGAATAAATAGACTCTTGGGTTTGTTGCCAGCCTATATTATCTGCTATGGTTTTAAAGCTCATGTTCTATCCTAAAAAATCGGTTAATGGACTGCTAGCTTTTGCTGTGTGAGACACACGTCCTAGTTTTGCTTCATACGCCATACGACCAGCCTCCACAGCTAGCTTGAATGCAATAGCCATTTGTGTAGGATGTTCAGAAACAGCTATTGCGGTATTTACTAAAACGGCATCAGCACCCAACTCCATAGCAAAAGCAGCATGAGAAGGAGCTCCAATTCCTGCATCCACAACCACAGGCACTGTAGCTTGATCAATGATAATTTCTAAAAAGTCAGAAGTTCGCACCCCTTTATTACTCCCAATAGGTGACCCCAAAGGCATAACGGCATGCGTACCCACATCTTCTAATCGCTTGCACAAAACAGGATCTGCATGTATATAAGGCATTACTATAAAGCCTTTTTTGACTAACTCTTCGGTAGCTATCAATGTTTCTATAGGGTCGGGCATTAAATACTTTGGATCAGGATGAATTTCTAATTTAATGAAATTTGTCTCCAATGCTTCTCGAGCTAATTCGGCAGCGAATACCGCTTCTTTAGCTGTTCGCACCCCCGATGTATTTGGCAATAGATTAAACTGCGAATGATTCAAATGCGTAAGGATGTTGTCCTTCTCATTTTTCACATCTACTCGTTTCAGAGCCATAGTTACTAGCTCAGACCCTGACGCCAACAAAGCTTGCTCCATCTCTACGGAAGACTTAAACTTTCCAGTACCTGTAAATAATCTTGATGAGAATTTTTTACCTCCAATTATTAATTCGTTCATTGTATTATTTCTTTTAATTCTTTTACCAATTTAGCTTTGTTGTCAGACCTATATATTAATCCTGATAGTGCTATTCCAAAAATTGTTGTTTTATTTTTCAGCTCCCTAACATCGTCAAGCTCCAATCCCCCAATAGCAACTATAGAAATATGAATCTTAGGGCAAATTTCTTGATAGCCTTTTATTCCCAAAACAGGACTTAACAGCTTCTTAGTCGTTGTGTATTGATAAGGACCCAACCCAATATAATTCGCTCCCAGTTTTTCAATTTCCAAAGCATCGGTTAATGTATTTGCTGTACCTCCAATTATTTTATCTTCTCCCAATAGTTCCCGAGCTTTGGTTATTGACATATCATTTTTGCCAATATGTACACCATCGGCATCAACCTGATTAACGATCGTTACTTTATCATTCAAAATCAAAGTTGCGTCATATTCATCGGTAAGAATCTTGATGGATCTTGCAACTTTTATGAAATCTAAATGTTCATTTTTAATTCGCAATTGAATCCAATCTACACCAGCATCCAACGTAGCGGTTACTTCTTCAATAATTAAATTTTCTGAAGTTGCTTGTGTTATATATTGTATGTTGGAAATTGATTTCATATTTTGTGCCTCCCTAGTAAACCTTTATCAGATGCCAAGAAATGTTCGATGTATCTTTTTGATCTTAAAATGCTTTTTTGAAGTGGATAACCATTGTTTAGATTAGAAGCTATTGCTGATGAAAACACACAACCACTTCCATGTTTAGGATAAATTGATTTCGCAATTTTCCGAGGATTAAAAGAGGTAACTTCATCGTTTTCAAACAAATAATCCTTTCCTAATTTATCTTCATTATGACCTCCCTTTAGTAAAACCTTTGTAAATCTTGATAAGTCTTTTGCTCCTTTGAGAGCATTCTCACTATTTGATAGTGTTTTTATTTCATTCCAATTTGGTGTAATCAGATAAACTTTTTCTAAGACACTATGGAGCAACTTTAAATCTTTATGAAAATCAAAACCTGAAGAGGCTGATAAAATCGGATCCCAAATAGCTCTAGTTTTATGGTTTATTGACTTAATTTCATCAAGTAACTCATTCAAAAGTTCTAAATCTTGTATTAATCCTATTTTTACGAAATCAAAAGAGTATCGCTTCATTAAAAAGTTTAACTGGTTACTTATTAAATCCTTGTCAATCCAATTTACAGATTCAAACACATCTTCCGTCTGAATAGTATTGGCGGTAATCACTGACATACTCACACATCTGTGCTGCTCAAATGTTTTCACATCCGCCAACACACCTGCTCCTCCGCTAGGGTCAAATCCTGCTAGGGTTAATATTTTTGATTTTTTATTCATTTCGCACTCCAAACATTTCCTAATCTTGCCATTCCTTGAAAACCTACTGCTTGCAATTCCTTTTCATTCTCTTTTGTAACTCCCCCAAGGGCTATTATTTTATTATTTGATTTTTGCAAATCAGTTTTAAGGGTTTCAAAATCTTCAAAACGAGATTTATAGCCCGCTTTTGATATACTATCATATATAGGACTCAAAAATGCATACTCTATATCAAATTCAAGGTTATTAATCTCATCTATAGTGTGTCCAGAATAGGTTACCATTTCGGGTTGTATTCTATTTATCTCTATTTTTCTTTCATTCAAAACAAGAGGTTGAATAAAGCACTTGTCAATTTCGTCTGCATAGGCAAGTTCTCCAAGTGCTTTTTTATTCATATTAATTCCTCCTAAATCAAATTCAGAAATCAACCCATAATTAGAATGAATAATCAGTTTATACAAATATCGCTCATCCAATAATTCTAAAAATGCCTTCATTTGATTGTACTCAAATGAAGGTTTTCTTAAATGAAAATAATCAAAATCATCTGACGCTATCATCTTGTCAATTCGATTAACTTCATTGTCAACACTTAAAGGACTTGAGATTACAATTTGCAACATTATTTACCCAATTTCTTTAGGTTCTACATATAGATTATTTCCTTTTTTCTTATAGGTTTCAGACATTTCTTTCATCCCTTCCTCAATTGCTTCCGCTCCATCCAATCCATGTTCTGCTGCATATTCTCTAACATCTTGTGTTATCTTCATAGAGCAAAAATGCGGTCCACACATAGAACAAAAGTGAGCTACCTTTGCATTCTGACTAGGCAGCGTTTCATCATGATAGGCACGAGCAGTATCCGGATCCAAAGCCAAGTTGAATTGATCTTCCCAACGGAACTCAAAACGGGCTTTACTCATGGCGTTGTCTCTATGTTGAGCACCTGGGTGACCTTTGGCTAAATCAGCAGCGTGTGCTGCTAATTTATAAGTAATAACTCCTTCTTTTACATCATCTCTATTTGGCAAACCTAAATGTTCCTTTGGTGTAACATAACAAAGCATTGCCGTTCCGTACCAACCAATTTGAGCTGCTCCGATAGCAGAAGTTATGTGATCATAACCCGGTGCAATATCTGTAGTTAATGGTCCTAAGGTATAAAAAGGAGCGTCAAAACAATCCTCTAATTCTTTGTCCATATTTTCTTTAATCATTTGCATCGGCACGTGACCAGGCCCTTCAATCATAACTTGTACATCGTGTTCCCAAGCTATTTTGGTAAGCTCCCCTAAAGTTTCCAACTCAGCAAATTGCGCTGCATCATTAGCGTCAGCTATAGAACCGGGACGAAGCCCATCGCCCAAAGAAAATGCAACATCGTATTTTTTCATGATTTCACAGATCTCAACAAAGTGAGTGTACAAGAAACTTTCCTTATGATGCGAAAGACACCACTTAGCCATAATTGACCCTCCACGAGAAACGATTCCTGTTAGTCGTTTTGCCGTCATTGGAATATAACGAAGTAACACCCCAGCATGAATAGTGAAATAATCCACACCTTGCTCTGCTTGTTCTATTAAAGTATCTCTAAACAATTCCCAAGTTAAATCCTCTGCTTTTCCGTTTACTTTTTCTAATGCTTGATAAATTGGAACTGTCCCTACTGGAACTGGAGAATTACGTATAATCCACTCTCTTGTTTCGTGTATGTTTTTTCCTGTCGAAAGATCCATTATCGTATCAGCTCCCCAACGTATTCCCCAAACCATTTTCTCTACTTCTTCTTCTATAGATGAGGACAAAACGGAGTTACCAATGTTGGCATTTATTTTCACCAAGAAGTTACGCCCAATAATCATTGGTTCACTTTCAGGGTGATTGATATTACAAGGTAAGACAGCCCTACCTGCTGCAATTTCCTCTCTTACAAATTCAGCTGTGATCTTCTTTGGGGTTCGAGCTCCAAAAGAATTACCCGGATGTTGCGGAGCTATTTCATTGATCGTTTCTAGCTTTTGATTCTCTCTGATGGCTACATATTCCATTTCTGGGGTTATGATTCCTTTCTTTGCGTAATGCATTTGAGAAACATTGGCTCCTTCCTTAGCGATATATGGCTTCTTTAAATGTTCAAATCTTAAATGATTCAAATCAGAATTATACAATCTTTCTTTTCCGAAGTCGGAAGTAATTTCATCCAATTGCACCACATCATCTCTATCCAAAATCCACTGTTGACGAATAGCAGGCACTCCTTTTTTCACATCTAAATCTATACTAGCATCGGTAAACGGCCCAGATGTATCATAGACAACAACAGGATCATTCTGTGCATTAATATACTCCCCTTTTACAAACATTTCTTTAGAATCCGTTAAATGGATTTGTCGCATTGCTACCTGAATATCTTTGTGAATTTCTCCTTGAACATATATTTTTTCTGATGCTGGAAATGGAGCTCTGGTTATTTTAGAAGTTTTACTTGGTATCTTTACTTCATCTTTTTTACTCATAATTTTATATTTTAATTTTTTCAATAATAATTACCCACCTGCAGTTGCTGTGATAATCATAATTTGATCATTTTCTTTTAATCTATACTCTTCCCAAACCGACTTTGCAATAACGTTCTGATTAACAGCTACCGCAATTCCTTGCTGAGATAAAAGACCAGCATCGGATAGAAACGAAGCCAACAATTGACGTTCAGGAACTGCTTGTTCCACATTATTTAAAACCACTTTCATACAGTAGTATATTAGTTAATACAATATGACCCAAGGATACTATTCTGTTCAGAATAAGATTTCTTTTCCTTTGCGCTAGCATAACCTAGATCAAGTTCAAAGGGTATTTCTCAGGCTAACAACAGCCACCCCTAAAGATTTCTTCAAATGTATAGAATATTTTATTTTCAATGCCGTTATTTTTGTTTAAGATTGCAATTTTGTTGATAACCTAAACCAAAAAGAAGCTAACTTCGTAAGTTTATATTATGTTTGTAAGATATTTAAAAACATGAAAAAAAAAATAATCACTTGGAGCATTGCATTACTTGCTATACTACTAACTTTACTACTCTATTTTTTTTATATCTACGATTGGGGGAATGCAAAAAGTGATGTTCACAAAACAAAAACAGAACTAAGCTCAAAAACAAATACTTCTAAAGGAAAAAAAATAAACGAAATACCTTCAGAAATAAAAGGAATATTCAAAAGTGAACCCGTTGATTTTAAAACCTCCGAAATATTGTTTACCATAGAAGGCATGAAAAAAACCGTAGGAAAATTTAAAGACTTTGAAATCTTATATACAAAACAAGAAGACCAATTAGGCAAACTTGAAGTAACAATTAAAGTTGCCTCCATATACACCGCAAATAGCTTGCGAGACAAACACATAAAGGGTGAGAATTTTTTCAACATTGCAACCTATCCAGAAATAACATTCAATAGCACCTCCATCACCATCTCGGACACTAGCTATCTTGCCAAAGGTGAACTTAACTTCTTAGGCGTAAAATCTGAAATTAGTATTCCTTTTAATTTCGCTGGTCTAGGAAAAGGAGAAAACACAACGCAAGAAGAACGATTAATTTTTGAAGGGAAATTTGATTTTGACAGAGTTCAATTAGGAATGAAAGAGGAAGATGATGTAGGCAACATTGCACACGTTAGCTTCTACACAGAATTGGTAAGATAATTGCAATGAATATACGTATGAAAACATTTTTTTTAACACTTTTATTGATAGGTAACATTGTGAATTATTCAGCACAATATACACCGGAAGATGACACTACAGGTTATCGCCCTGAGATAAAAACACCTTTTAAGGATAAACTATTTACTGGAGGAAATGCCAATTTAGGACTTACACAAAACTTTTTCTTCTTAAGTTTATCGCCAATGGTAGGCTACAAAGTCAATGATAAATTAGGAGCTGGGATTGGAACTAGATACAACCTACTAAGAAATACAATAACAGGATACAGCAACAGTTATTATGGAGGTAGCATATTTGGTAGATATCAAGTTATCAATGAAATATATGTGCATTCAGAACTGGAAGGATTACAGGCATACAACTTGAATCCACAAAGCCCTAACTACAGACAAAGAGCTCCCGCTTACATGTGGTTCAATGGCATTGGATATTCTAGCGGAGATCATTTCAAGGTAAATATCATGGTACTATACGATGTGATAGACCACCCAAACAGCCCCTATCAAAACTCTTATTTATCAAGAAACCCTCGCTTACCTGTTATCATTAGAGGCGGGTTTAGTATAGGTTTTTAACACCTCATTAATCTGTTTAACTATTCATTTTTTAAGACAACCACTTCAAGAATAAGTATCAGTTGAAAAAAATATTTTTCACTAAAGAATAAAATCGTTACATTTGGGCAACTAAACATGGGATTTAAGTAAACTTAACACTTAAACCTATAAACTGAAATTCAAATGAAGAAAACATTACTCACGCTTACTCTACTCTTTAGCTCGATATTAATATCTATTTCGAGTCAAAACATTTTCAACACCTATCAGCAGGAGATGAACTCTGCCTATCAATTGTATCCAGAAGTACCGAGGGGCGTATTAGAAGGCTGGTCATATACCACAACTCTTTTCAGTCATATTACAGAAAATGAAATGCCAAGTTGCACAGGTTTACCTAGAGCTTTTGGAGTAATGGGATTGACAGAAAATGGAGAGGGATATTTCAGGTCAAACCTCGTTACGATATCCAAATTAAGTGGCTACTCCATAGCCGACATAAAATCAAATCCACAGAAAAATATATTAGCATTTGCGGCTGCTTATTCTAATTTACTAACTCAATTTGGTATAACATCACCCAATCCAAAAGATCATATTGCAGTTTTTGAAGCGTTATCGGAAATTCCGATCGACAAAAACCCAGTGAATAATTTTGCACTCAACAGTCATATATACAACATACTCTATTTTATGAGTATGAGTTCAAACCAACAATACTACGGATTCCCATATTACAATATGGATTTGGAGCAGGTGTTTGGTGTAAGCAACTACAAAGTACTCAGCTCGACTCAAATCACCTTAAACCAGGGAAACATTCAAAATAAAGCGGGACAAAATTACGCCCCTTTGCAAGCTAAATCTACAGATTACGGCCCTGCAATATGGAATGCAGCCCCTTCTTGTAATTTTTCAAGTAGATCAGGAACAGCCGTTTCTGCGGTAACGGTTCACACCATACAGGGAACGTATGCCGGAGCAATTTCTTGGAGTCAAAACTGTAGTTCAAATGTATCTTATCATTATGTGGTAAGAACATCAGATGGGCAGGTAACCCAAATGGTTAGAGAGTATCAAAAAGCGTGGCATGTAGGATCTGCAAACCCTTACACTATTGGTATTGAACATGACGGTTATGTAAGTAATCCGGCTTCATACTCTACAGCACTATACATTGCTTCTGCTGGTATTTCGAGAGATGTCTCTCAAAGCGGTTATGGAATACTACCTACACGTACCTTTTTTGGGACTGCTACATCAGGCTTAAATACTTTAGGAGCTTGTACGAGAATAAAAGGACACCAACATTTTCCTAGCCAATCTCACACCGACCCAGGTATTAATTGGGATTGGGAAAGATACTACAAGCTAATCAATCCATTTCCTGCAACTACTCCTACTACAGCTGCTTCTGGAACATACTATGATACTGGAGGAGCAACAGGTAATTATTCTGATGACGAAAGAACATTCTTTTTAATTCAGCCAACGGGAGCAACAAATGTAACCGTTACTTTTTCCGAATTTGATTTAGAAAACAATTGGGATTTCATGTTTATTTATGATGGTGCAACACCTTCTAGTCCTTTAATCGGCAAATACACTGGAACAACAAACCCCGGAACACTTTCTGCTACGGGAGGAAGCATCCTTATCGAATTTAGATCTGATTGCGCTACAACTAATCCTGGTTGGAAAATGACTTGGAACTCTAACTCTACTGGAGGTGGATCTTCAGACGTAACCCCTCCTACAACTATAGTAAACATATCCGGAGGAACATGGAAATCGACTGACTTCAACGCTTCATTTATAGATGCAGATAATACAGGTGGATCTGGGTTAAATCAAGCGTTCTATCAAGTAATAGATTTTGATGGAACAGATTGGAGAGCCAATGATGCGAATGGATTTTTCTCAGATAACTTTGACAATGGTCTTCACACAAGTTGGACTAGTGCTACTGGTACTTGGACTGTAGCAAGTGGATTTTTGGTTCAATCTGATGAAGCCGAAGGAAACTCGAATATTCATACACCGTTAAACCAAGCATCTTACAATCAATGGCTATATCATTACGCTATGAGTATCTCTGGTACAGGCACCAATAAAAGAGCTGGTATTCACTTTATGTGTGATGATGCTACCCAGACCAACAGAGGCAACTCCTATTTTGTGTATTTCAGAACCGATAACAACAAGATTCAAATCTATAAAGTAACAAACAATACCATCAGTCTTGAACTGGATCAACCTTTTACTTTAAATGACAATCAATGGTATGACGTAAAAATAGCATTTGATAAAACAAGTGGAGACCTTGATGTATGGATTGACAACAGTATTGCCGCTACTTGGACAGATACTTCTCCCTTCACAACTGGAAATGCAATATCTATGAGAAGTGGAAATTGTAATTATAAAATCAACAATTTAAAAGTATATCACAACCGATCCACAAGTGAATTGGTAACGGTTGGTAATGCAAGTTCTGATGCTAGATATCAAAACGCAAACTCCTCTACTCCCGCAGCAAAAGTAAAATCAATAACAATAGATGTTGCAAAAAATGTATCGATGATAAACGCACAAGACGTAAATATTGACTGGACAATTCCTTCTCAGGTTTTAGGATTAAATGATGGAACAGGAGCTGATATTGATAACCAATCTAATAATACGCAACTATCTGCTAACTGGACAGCGAGCACCGATGCGAATTCAGACATCGCAAGATATTGGTACACTATTGGAACTACTCCTGGTGGAACAAACACCGTAAACTGGACAGATAATTGGTTCAATACTTCGTTTAATCATACTGGATTAAATCTTAACTTTGGTACAACTTATTATGTCTCTGTAAAATCAGAAAATGGTGCTGGATTGATTAATACAGAGGTAACTTCTGATGGTGTCACTATCGACAACCCTACAGGAACGCCAGTAGCTAATTTCAGCGTATATAATACTACAATTTGTGCAGGAGAACAGATTCAATTAACCAACAGTAGCACCAATGCAACATCGTACAGCTGGACAACTACGGGCGGCACACTATCATCAGCAACAGCTGTTAGCCCAAACATCTTCTTTACCACATCAGGAGCGTACACCATATCTTTAACAGCAACTGGTCCAGGCGGATCAAATACTACGCAACAAACAATAAATGTAATCGTAAATATTCCACCTAATGCAATGGCAACACCTAATGCATCTTCTGTTCAAATTAATTCTACGGTAACCTTTACCAACACCTCTACCAATGCAAATGGATATTATTGGGATTTTGGTGATGGTAATACCTCAACAGATAACAACCCTTGGAATGTTTATACTACGGTAGGAACATATACAGTAATGCTTGTAGCAATTAACGGTTCTTGCCCGAATGACACCACCTATATTACAATAGATGTGGTAAACACCAACAGTATATCTGAAATTGAAGGATTGTCAACAGTAAACATTATTCCGAATCCAAATCAAGGTCAATTCAACCTTATACTATGGACCAATGATAATTTAGAAATTGAAATTAACATATTTGATATCAACGGAAAATTAATAGGAAATGTATTCAACAAAACCCTCTCAATAGGTAAAAACAACATTCCAATTAAGGTTGACAATTACCAACTATCAAATGGTATATACAACCTACAGATTGCGTCCAATTCTGGTATTGTAAACAAAAGGTTTGTAGTCAATCAAAAATAAAATGAATTCAAATAAAAACATCTTTAGACAATTCTAAGGGTGTTTTTTTTATTTAAACTAATAATTATGCGCTTACAATCGATTTTAAAAATGGCATTGCTTCTGACAATTCCTATATTTGCAACTTCGCAAAGTATTCGTGAATCAGAAACTAATTATTACAACACCCTCACTAACGGAGATCTCGATTATTTTATAAACAATCCCAACTCGGTTGCAGCGATGCCACCTAGAGAAAAATCTAACTGCAATCTCAACAAAGTTGTGTACGGTTGGCATCCCTATTGGATGTTAGGAGCAGAAGCCAATTATGATTTTGACTTATTATCGCATTTTTCGTACTTTAGTTATGAAGTAAATTCAAGTACAGGTAATGCCGTTACCACTCATAATTGGGCAACAGATGCAGCTGTTACAACAGCTTTAGCAAGCGGAAACACTAAGGTAACATTATGCGTATCAATGTTTTCTGGTCATAGCACTTTTTTTGGTAGTAGCACATCAAAACAAACCTTGATAACCAATTTAATCAACCTGGTTTCATCAAGGGGGGCACATGGTGTCAATATTGATTTTGAAGGAGTGCCTAGTAGTCAAAGTACCAATTTTGCTAATTTCATGGTGGATCTTTCTACTCAAATGAAAGCTGCCATATCTGGAGCAGAAATTAGTATGGCACTCTATGCAGTAGATTGGAGCAACCTTTTTGACTTTTCTATAATGAACGCTCACGTAGATCATTTTATAATAATGGGATATGACTATTATTACAAAAGTAGCAGTACAGCAGGTCCTTGCGCCCCTCTTTATCATTTTGGAAACACCTACAACTACACACTTTCAAAATCGACATCATTTTATTTAAATGCAGGTTGCCCAATCGAAAAATTGGTTTTAGGCATACCTTATTATGGTTATGATTGGAGAACACAAAATTTGTCCGTTCCTTCTACAACCACCTCTACGGGAGTTGCACGAAAATACAAAGACATCAAAAATAATTCAAACGGATATTTCACATCAGCTTATCATAGTTATGATGCAGATTCGTACACAGACATATATGCTTATAATAATGGAAACAACCGACAAGCATTTGTTATATCCGAAGACGGATATCGTAAAAGATTAGAATTTGTAAATCGAGCAGGTTTGGCAGGCATGGGAATATGGGCATTGGGTTATGACGATGGTTACTTGGATTTATGGAATGCAATTGAAGATTATATGACCGATTGTCAAACAGATTCTTGCGCCAGTCAAATTCATGATTTTGGAGGACCAACAAAAGACTATTATAATAACGAGAATTACACATGGACGATAGCGCCACCAAGTGCAACCTCTTTAACCTTTAACTTTACGCAATTTGATGTAGAAAACTCTTACGACTTTTTATACATCTATGATGGCGCAGACGTAAACGCTCCACAAATAGCAGGCTCACCCTTTACAGGAACTGTTTCTCCAGGAACATTCACCTCTTCTACAGGATCGGTTACATTTAGATGGACATCAGATGCAGCTACTGTTGCGCCAGGTTTTATAGCTAATTATACCTGCAACACCAATACCGATGTTACTCCCCCCACTACGACAGTATCTACACCAAACACATGGGAAACGTCTAATTTCACAGCCTCTTTTTCCGACAATGACAACAATATTGTACAAGAAAAGTTCTATTTAGTTAGTGACAACACTGGAACAGAATGGGATGCCAATGCGAGTCTTGGATTCTTTTATGATGAATTTAACTCAGGCGTAATCAATACTAAATGGACAAATAATAGCGGCACATGGTCAATTACAAGCGGACAAATGAACCAAACAGATGAAGCTAATACTAACTCAAACATTTATGCTTCGTTGACACAAAATAATTCGCAAACTTATTTATATCATTGGACAGGAAAAATAGATGGTACGGGCGCAAACCGAAGAGCTGGCATACACTTCTTCTGTGACGATGCCACTCAAACGCAAAGAGGCAACTCCTATATGGTCTATTTTAGAATAGATAATAATAAGTGTCAAATTTATAATGCTTTGGGCAATTCGATCACCATACAATCAAATGATAACGTAACGCTTAATGCCAATACCAATTATGATTTTAAAGTTTTGTATAATCCAATCTCAGGATTGATTCAAGCGTATGTGGATGATATTTTAGTTTCAGAATGGACAGATCCCAATCCACTAACCACAGGCAATGCCATATCATTGAGAACAGGAAATTGTAATGCATTTTATGATGATTTTGAAGTTTTCAAAGGTAGAACAACTAACGAATTGATCACTGTTGGTGCTATAGCTGGTGCTATTCGTTATCAAAATGTTTCTCCAAGTTCTCCAAGCGGTTCTATAAAAAGTTTGGTAATAGACAATGCCAATAATTGGTCAACATTACAACAAAACCTTATAAATATTGATTGGACAAATCCCTCAAACGTCAATATCAACGATGGTATAGCTAGTGATATTTCTGTTTTTAATAACAACACGCAAATATCTGCTAATTGGAATACTGCAACAGACACTCACAGTGGCATTGCTCTATATGAATATGCAATAGGCACAAGTGCAGGTGCAACAAACACTGTCAATTGGACATCAAATGGAACAAGTAATACAGTTACCAAAACAGGTCTTTCATTAGCTTATAATACTACCTACTACGTAAGTGTACGCACTACAAATGGCGCAGGATTAACAAGTGCAGCAACTACTAGCAACGGTCAACTACTTACCGCTCCATCTGGAACACCAGTAGCAGGATTTAGTTTACCTACAACTACAGTTTGTGAAGGTGGATCGATACAATTGGTTAACAACTCTACAAATGCAACTAGTTTTAACTGGACTACAAACGGAGGTTCGCTTTCTAGTACTTCCGCACAAAACCCATTTTTGACATTAACAACTTCTGGTACGTACACGATAACACTTATAGCCACAGGACCAGGCGGAACAGATACAGACACTCAAAACATAACAATAACCGTATTAGATGGACCTACTGCGATTGCCTCACCTGATTATACCACAGTGAACCTCCCCAACGCAATAGTTTCATTTACCAACAACAGTACAAATGCAACATCTTATTATTGGGATTTTGGGAATGGAAATACCTCTACCGATCAAAACCCTTGGAACGAGTACGTATCCATAGGAACATACACCGTAATGCTTGTGGCAATGAAGAATGGATGTGGAAATGATACTACGTATTTTACCATAACGGTAGAAGATGTTATTGGGGTATCCGAAAGAACTTTTGAAAACACTATAGCTTATCCAAATCCATTTACAAATAGTATTATTATAAAAGGGATTAATACTACTTCAAATACAATCCAAGTTGAATTGTTTGATATGTCAGGGAGATTGATTTACACACAATCATTTGCTCCTACTAACATAGTAGAAATAAAGCATCTTGAACAAATAAGTAAAGGCGTGTATCAATTACGAATAGAAACTGGCCTACATTCCAGGGTGTTTAATCTCTTAAAATAATGAGGTTTCCTCAATATCGTAAATACGTAGGTAAAAATACTTTTTTCAAAATTCTATCTAAAAACCAGTTTGAAGAAATCTCTTTTGTAGGCATTAAAAAATTTGTGGTAACAATAAATGCCACTCAATTTCCCGAGATGTTGCGCATACAAGATATGATAGAATGTAGAGATGGAACATGGGAGATAATTGATAAGGCTACCTATTCTGAGCATTTAAAAAGTTAAATCTTTGAAAATAGATTGTTATTATTTTCAAAATCAAATCCTTTTATTTTTCGCAAATGCTTACCTTAGCAAACTGTTTTACAAAACTTGAGAAATGAAAAAAATACTTATAGCAAATAGAGGAGAGATAGCATTACGAGTGATGCGTACATGTAAGAAATTGGGAATTAAATCCGTAGCGATCTATTCCGAAGCAGATGCAGATGCTCCTTTTGTAAAATATGCAGATGAATCTGTTTGTGTAGGACCTCCTCCAAGTGCAGAAAGTTATCTTTTAGGAGATAAAATCATTCAAATTTGTAAAGAATTAAATGTCGATGGCATTCATCCTGGTTATGGTTTTCTTAGTGAAAATGCAGAATTTACACAAAGCGTAACCGATGCTGGAATAAAATTTATAGGACCTTCCCCAGAATCTATGCGAGTAATGGGTAATAAGCTAGCAGCCAAAGCCGCTGTAAAAGGATACAACATACCAATGGTTCCGGGTGTAGATGAAGCAATAACAGACATTCCAAAAGCATTAGAGAAATCAAAAGAAATAGGCTATCCTATCTTAATAAAAGCCGCTGCGGGTGGTGGAGGAAAAGGAATGCGTATAGTAGATAGCCCTGAAGACTTTGTAGAACAAATGAATATGGCGGTAAATGAAGCGGTGAGTTCATTTGGAGATGGCTCTGTTTTTATAGAACGCTATGTAGGCTCACCTAGACACATAGAGATACAGGTTCTTGCTGATATGCATGGAAATGTAGTATCCTTGTTTGAACGAGATTGCTCCATCCAAAGAAGACATCAAAAAGTAATAGAAGAAGCTCCATCAGCCGTTTTGACTCCCGTATTAAGAGAAGCTATGGGCAAATCAGCCTGCGATGTAGCAAGAGCCTGCAATTACTATGGAGCAGGAACAGTAGAGTT
>CAMZLL010000052.1 GCA_947311505.1 uncultured Cryomorphaceae bacterium | reverse complement strand
GAAACCATTATATACACAATGGGCGCTAATACGATGTTATTACTCCTTGCTGTAGCGTTAAGTATCCTTATTAATTTTAATAGAAACAAAGCAGGAGGTCTCAGTATGATTGCTGACCTAAAAATGGGAATAGGAGCAGGAGCTGTTTATGCTCTCGTTACTGCATCTTTTCTTTGGCTCTATTTCAGTGTTATCGATCCGTCTTACCCAGAATTGCGATTACAACAGATAGAAATGAGGATGAATAGCAAAGAAGATTATGCAGTACTCGTAGAACAAGTGGAGAGTAGTGATGTTATTAATCAAAATAGATCTGCTGAAGACCTGCAAGAGCAAAATCTCGATAACGTAAGCCATATGCTTAGTGCAAAAACGATATTTCCTATGGCGTTATTCTCTCTTTTATTATTAGGAATGATTTACGCATTTTTTGTCACAGCATTTAATCGGTTAATCTTAGCCAAGATATAAAAACCATAGCTAATGCATTCACATACGCATTCTGATAACCATAGCCATCACCATCATCATGGAGCTGACCTAAGAGGTCGAAAACTTCTTTGGGTGGCCGTTTTAAATTTGTCTATTACACTTGTTCAAATTATAGGAGGTATTTTGTCCAATAGTTTATCCTTAATGTCTGATGCCATTCATAACTTAGGAGATTCGTCAGCAATATTTATTGCCTTTTTAGCAGGGAAACGAAGTCGCAAAAAACCAGACAAACAGCATACTTTTGGTTACAAACGGATAGAAATATTAGCAGCTTTGTTTAATGCAGTTGTGTTGGTAGCAATATGTATATTCTTGTTTTTTGAAGCCTACCAACGTTTTGTTAACCCTGAACCTATCAAGGGATTGATAATGCTTGTTGTAGCCTCGATTGGGTTACTTGCAAATCTGATTTCGGTTCTTGTTTTGCAAAGCGAAAAAGAGCATAATCTAAACGTTAAAGCAGCCTATTTGCATTTAATGGGAGATACACTTTCTTCCGTAGCGGTTATTGTAGGGGGTGTTTTTATTTGGTTATATCAAGTTTTTTGGATAGATCCGCTGATTACAGTTTTGGTGGGTATTTATATTATCTATCATACTTGGGGTGTTTTAAGTCAAACCATTGATATTCTGATGCAGAGGACACCTTCCAATATAGACCTCGATGTAGTAAAAAAAGAAGTAGAACAAATCACCGAAATTGATAATATACATCACATTCACGTGTGGAAACTTGACGACACTCAAGTGCATTTAGAGGCGCATTTATCAGTTATAAACAATATTGACATGAAAGATATGATGCAGGTAAAGAAAGAAATCGTTCAACTTCTTAAATCTCAATTTAGCATCGACCATATTACCCTTCAGGTAGAGTACGATTGCTGCTCCGATGATTGTGACATCAATTGCAAATAATGTCTGTTAGAAATTATATCCAGCAATGGTATAATACCAATTTGATTTTGAAATGCGCTGAAAGAAATGGAATTATTTTGTTAGTTATTGATGAATAAAAATCCATTTATAGCCATAGCTATTCAATGTTAGCTCGTTATAAAAATGATTCAAATCTAAGCCCCACTAGCGATAGCCGCCACACTTACGGTTACCCCTTTTATTTCTTGAAGAACAGCCACACATCCTTCTATAGTAGCACCTGTAGTTATGACATCATCAACGATGAGCAAATGTTTATTTTCAAATAGCTCCGTTTTTTTAACTTTAAAGACTGATGCTACATTTTCCCATCGGCTAAATTTTGATTTCTTAGTTTGTGAGTCCGTATTGGTTACTCGCACCAAATTGTCAAACGAAATAGTTGTGGTTTTCAATACTTTCTGCATTCCATTCACGATGTATTCACTTTGATTATATCCCCTTAGTTTTCTCTTTTTATCATGAATAGGTACAGGGATTAGGATATCAACTCCCGTAGCAAAATCTGCACGAGCAATATCTTTGGCGAGTTCAACACCTAAGATTTCACCTACCGCAGTGTTGTTTTTGTATTTTAATTGGTGGATGAGCTTTTGAATCTTTCCTTTTTGGTCAAATTGATATGAAGATATCCCGAATCCTAATTGAACCCTGCCCCAAAATAATCGAGCCACTGAATTGTCAGAATCTTCATGGTAATTTGTACTCGGTAAGTCCACCAAGCAAGAGATACAAATGGTGTTTTCTTGCCGAGTGAGCACTTGATTGCAACAAGCACAATTATTTGGATAGAATAAAGAAATTAACTCATTTAACATATGGACTGTTGAAAGAAACCAAATATTGATTATCAACGTTAGAAGGATAATCTTACATTTGATTATAAATGTAATTAAAATTAACGGTTAATGAAAAAGGAAGAACAAAAATCAACTAAAAAAGATGCGATATACATCACTATAATTATACTTCTGCTTGCTGGAATTGGTTATTTTGGCTATCAAACAGGTAATGTAAAAAAAGATCTATCTGCTTGCGTAAAAGATAATACACAACTCAATCAAGAGAAAGAAGAATTGAATGCTATTTTGTTAAATTCAGGAATAATCGACAGTTCTGATGATGCAGTATTGAAAGCTAACCTAGTAGCATTACTTGCAGAATATGACAACGTAGAAGCCTCTAATCAAGATATGCAAGATAGTATAGATGTGCAAAAGTCAAAAGTAGCAGGTTTGCTTGCTCAAGTAGATTCTTTGAACAATCTAAGTGCTGCCGAAAAGAAAAAAGCCTATGGTCAAATTTATAAACTTAAGAAAGAAGCATCTACTCTTAGAGAGATTATGAAAAGTTATATCCACACCATAGACTCTTTAAATACTTTGAATATTAACTTGCAAAACACCATTGTAGATAAAGACAATCAAATAACCAATATTAACAACGATTTGACCGCTGCTAAAGACGAATCTGACAAATGGAAAAGTACAGCCGAATTAGGATCTGTTTTGCAGTCTGCTGGACTGATTGCCGAAGCGCTGAAAATAAAAAATAGCGGTACTCAAAAAATAACTACACGAGCAAATCGTACCGACCAGATAAGAGCATGCTTTACTATCATCGGTAATAAGATCGCAAAAGCTGAAAATAAAACGTTGTATATGCGAATCATTCAACCCAATGGAAAAGAACTGGTAGGAGAAAAGCCTGAGGTATTTAGTATGGGAGAGCTAGATGGCTACGCTTGTATAGCAAGAAAAGTAAATTATCAAAACACCAATATGGATGTTTGTATCTATTATGAATTAGAAAATGTAATAGAAGCAGGTAATTATATAGTAGAAATATATTGCGAAGGTAGTAAGATTGGAAAGACCACCTTTGCACTTAAATAAATAAGATTATGAAAGAATTAAAGCAATTTCCGTATTTTTTTATAGGACTATTCTTGGTCCTAGGTATAGTGATGACTTCTTGCGAAGAAGACGTAAGCGAGGTTGCTCCCAAACCAAAAGTGGCATCTACAGGCAATGCAGGAGAAATTGAACTGATTCTAGACAAGCAATATTGGAATGGCAAATTAATTAAAGAAATTAATACAGTCTTTGAAAAAGAAATTCTGTCATTACCACAACCAGAACCCTACTTTAATATCTTACCTATTACGCACGAAGGATTTGGTTCAGGAGCTACACTGCATCATTCTATTCTAGTCATTACGATTGACCCCAATATGAAAGCGTCATCATCGTATATTACCGACAAAGAATTTGATAAATATGCAGACAATCAAATGATTTATAAAATTAAAGCATCTAGCGAGCAAGTAGCTTTAGATATTTTTAAAGCCCACTCCACAACTCTTTTTTTAGAATTTGATGCCTTTTCTAAAAAACAAATAAGCACCAGATTTGAACATCGAAAATCCGATAAAATTAACGAAGAATTAGGCTTGACGCTAAATATCAACGCCAACGTTCCAAAATCTTTTACCGTAAGCGCTAACCATAGCGATTTTGTATGGATGCAAGAGAAAAGAATGCGAAAATCAGATGGGCAGCAACATGAAATTCAAGTGGGATTGATGATGTACACGTATCCTTATATAGATAGTTCTACTTTTAGTCAGCAATGGGTACTCAATAAACGAGATTCGATTACCAAAAAATATATCAAAGGATTCATACCAGATAGCTATATGGTTACCGAACGACAATATGGACTAGAGTCTTTTGAAAAAAACTTCAACGGAAGCTACCTATTCGAAACGAGAGGGGTATGGAAGATGCAAGGCTCTATTATGGGCGGTCCATTTGTGAACCTCACTTTTTACGATGAATCAAGAAAAAGAATTGTAGTGGTAGAAGGCTATATTTTTGCTCCTCAATTTAGAAAAATGGAATTTATTAGAGAGCTAGAAGCAATTCTTTATTCTGTAGAGTTTGTTGATTAGCGCTGTTGTTTCATTTGGGCGTTCGAGCGGGCTATCCACTATATCTCCGATAAAAAAAATCGGAGGATGCCGTTCCTATCCCTAACGCAAAAAAGAGAATTAAATAATAAAG
>CAMZLL010000051.1 GCA_947311505.1 uncultured Cryomorphaceae bacterium | reverse complement strand
ACACTTCTTGATAATGACGATTACGAAAATGCGCTTCCCATACTATTAGAGATGGACAAAGACAACTCTAATAGTATGGGAAGCGCATTTTCGTAATCGTCATTATCAAGAAGTGTTTTGGCTTCTTCAAATAACTCTTTGAATTTCTTCTGACCAAATGAATGTGTTATATTTAGTAGAAGAGTAATGAGTACTAATATTGTTTTAATTTTCATATTAACTTTTTTAGAGGTGAATAATGCACTGTTTTATTTTATTCTATGGTAACTTCTACTCTCCTGTTGAGTTGTCTTCCTTCCGGATTGTCTGTTCCGTCATATTTAGTGTTGTTTGCCACGGGTTGCGATTCTCCCATTCCTATTGTTTTAATTCTGTTTTTAGCAATACCGGATCTGTAAAGTAATTTTTTCACCCTTTCGCTTCTTTCTAGGGATAAGTTTTTGTTGTATTCTTCATCGCCTTTGGAGTCTGTATGTCCTGTTAATAATATCTTTGCTTTCGGATTAGCTTTCATATACTTGGTAATCTTTGCAATGTCTGGTACTGATTTATCAATAAGTATTGCGTAGTCGTAGATAAAGTATAGTTTATCTAAAACCAGTTTGTCTCCAGATTCTAAGTGGTCTGCTACTTGTACGTCATTTAAGTTGCTAAGATTTGTTCCTTGCGCTACTAAGTCCTCTAAAGTGCCTTCAATTTTGTTGTCTTGTATAAATAAAATTCGATCGCCCGATATGCCGGCTGATTTTAATCTGTCGTTCATTTCTTTCATTCTTTTTGAGGCTTCTTCAGAGTTTTCTCCAGGATATTCTTCATAGATGATTTTTGCTTTTGGATTTTCTTTTAAATAGGCAATTACATTATCCATTTCAGATTGAGAATTGTTTGTAAGTATATCTTTGGAATATAAGAAATGAAAAGCATTTACATCATTTGGCGTGTCTTTAGTGCTTGATGCTATGTATGGAGTTACTTTTCCACTTTTGAGTGCTAATATTCGGGATTGATTAATATTTGCTTCTTTAAGCTTGTTGTTCAAATAGTCGTTATTTTCTTCAATGACAATTTTTGCTTTTGGGTTATTATTTAGGTAAGCTATTATGTTATCTACTTCGTTTTTAGATTCAGTTTCCATAATATCTTTATCATACATAAAGTGGAAGTTGTTGAGTACTTGATTTTCGTTTGCGTAAATATCGGCATCTTTATTAATAGGGACTAGCTTGCCATTTTTCATCTCAGCATCTATTAGTACAAGGTTGCCATCAACTAAAGTTATTATTTTTAAAATGTTGTAAACACCTCCATGGTTGGGTACTTCTATAGTGTCTGTAAGGCTGAGTTCTTTTAGTTGGTAATCTACTGTGTATGTTTCTCCTGGTTGCAAAATGAATAAAAATTTACCCGTGTTACTGTTGGGTTTATAGTCTCCCATTTGTGTGCCTTGAGAATCGAAAATGGTAATGTCTAAATCTGTTATGACTTCATCAGTAGTGTACTTTGCTAATCCTTTATACACGGCTAACGTTTTCATATCCGCTCCTGGCAGTTCTATCATGTATAAATCTTGTTCTCCAGATCCGCCTTCTCTAAAAGAAGAGAAGTAGGCTCTTTTCCCATCGTTTGTAGGGTAGTAGAAAACATCGTCACCAGTTGTGTTTATTGGGTAGCCTATGTTTATCGGAGCACTCCAAGAACCATCTACTTGCATTTCAGATTTAAATACATCAAAACCTCCCATTGTGTTGTGTCCTTTTGAACTAAAATAAAGCGTCTTTCCGTCAGGATGCAAAAAAGGAGCTTGCTCATCATATTCTGTATTCAGCGTATTACCAATGTTTTGAACTTTTGCCCATTCGCCCGTAGGAAGTTTTTTCATAATCCAAAGATCTCTTCCGCCTACACCTCCTGGCTTGTCACTAGTGTAGTATAGCGTTTTTCCATCCGCAGATACGAAAGCATCTGTTTCCCAATAGTCAGAGTTTAGATCTGCGGTCATTAATTTAGGGCTACTCCATGTGTTGCCATTTAAGTAGGTTTCATAAATGCCTCCTTCGTTATTCTCTTCCAAACTCGTTCTGTAGATAATCATATATTGTCCATCTGGTGAAATGTATAAGCAAGCGTCATGACTTGCTGAATTTACATCGTCATCTAGTCTTACGGGAGTGGACCATTCGTTGTTTATTTTTTCCGAAATAAAAACATCTTCGAAAGTAGATCCATCAGTATTAGGCCGTCTTGAAGTGAAGTACATAATAGACTCGTCTCCATTAATTTTGGGTCTATATTCTGTGAATTCTGTGTTTAATGTATTGAGTTTTATTAGATTAATAGCTACTGGATGCTTTTTTAAAGATTGTGCATTTCTAGTTAATCTAATGTCTCTATTTATTTTTGCTAAAATTTCTTTATTGCTAGGGTCGATTAGATCTTTGTATTCTTTGTATCTTTCTATTGCTTCGTCAAATTGGTAGTCGTAATGATAAGCTTGACCTGCCCATCGAAGGACTTCTACTGGTGCTTTTTTAAGTTTGCTATCTGTAGCATCATAATAAGGTGTTAGGTTTTTATAGTCTTTTAATATTTCTTCAAAGTACGGAATTGCCTCTTTTTTTCTATAGGTAGTTTTTAATAAGCAATACCCAATGGATGAAAGTGTATTGCTGTTGTGAGGCTTTAATTTGTCCATTTTTATTAAAATAGGAAGCGCTTCATCAAAATTTTCATCGATTAAAAATGTCCTTGATTGATTAAATAAGTCTTTGAAGTTTTCTTCTTGTGCAGTGCTAATTCCACTAAACAAAAGAATTAGAGTAAGTAATTTGAATAATTTTATTTTCATTGTTGATTTTTTTTAGTTAAAAGTATGTTTTAAATTTATCCAAAATGTATTTTGGAGCTTGAATGGGTTTGTTAGTGTTTTGATCTACAAAAACGAGTGTAGTTTGCGCTTCATTTAATAAAAGTGACCCCTTGAAGGTTTGATAATTAAATACGATCTTCACATTTGGCATTTTGTCAACAATACATCTTACGGTAATCTCATCATCGTAGTAGGCAGGTTTTTTGTATTCTATATTGTATTTTATTACAGGCAAGATCACACCAGATTCTTCAATGCTTTTGTAAGAAATACCGAGGTTTCGTAGTGCTTCTACACGAGCAACCTCAAAATATTGAGCATAATTGCCATAGTAGCAATATCCCATTTTGTCGGTTTCTGCGTATCTTACTCGTATAATTGTTTCCGTAGCGTACATATTTTCTTATCTTTGTCTTTTACATAAAAAGCACTTAAATTGGATACATTTCTCAAAATAATAGCTCTATTTACTGCGGTCATTTTCCTGAACGCATGCAAAGACACCTACAAAGTAATTGAATCAAAGTCCTCAAATGAAGTTGTAAATCAGGATTTATCAACAACAGATTCTTTGTACTCAATTTTAAGTCCTTACAAATCAAATCTTGAAGGGCGTATGAATGAAGTTCTAGCTGTGTCTGATGTCTCCCTAGAAATTGGTAATCCTGAAGGGCTTTTGGGGGATTTCGTTGCTGACCTTGTGTTGTCAACTTCTAATAAGATTTCCAAAGAACCAATAGATGTTTGCATCCTCAATAATGGAGGTCTTCGAGTTTCGTTGGAGAAAGGAGATATTACCCGAGGAATGATTTATGAATTAATGCCTTTTGAAAATCAATTGGTTGTGTTGTCAATGAAAGGGGATGCAATGGTTGATATGATTAATCATATCGTGGAGAAATCTTCGGCTGGCCACTCTGTCAAAAGTGGTGTGCCCATTAGCGGCATGCGTATTCAGGTGGTTAATGGAAGTGTGTCGGGAGTTATGATTGGGGTAAAATCTTTCGATAAAAATAAAACCTATCGTATAGTTACCTCTGATTATCTTGCTGGAGGAGGTGATTCAATGTCGTTTTTTGCAGAAAGCGAATCCATTACAGCTTTAGGGGTAAAGCTTAGAGATGTGATAATGGAGTATGTTTCAAATTTAGGTAAAAAAGATATTCATATAAATGCTCAAATCGATGGAAGAATTTATGTCAAAGAGTAGAAGGTTGTTTATAAAAAATGCAGGTTTAGGCATGTTAGGTGTGGGGTCGTTATCTAGTTTTGGATGGCGAGAAATGAATAACTTCTTATCAAAGAGTGATTTAATTTCTTTGACCATTCTCCATACCAATGATATGCATAGTCGCATAGAGGCGTTTCCAGAGAATCACAGAAAATACCCTGGGCAAGGTGGAATTGTGAATGTGGGGCGAAAAATTGCAGAGATTAGAAAGTTTGAGCCAGAGTTGTTGCTTCTAGATGCTGGAGATATCTTTCAAGGAACTCCCTATTTCAATGAATATGGTGGAGAACTGGAATTTAAACTGATGAGTTTTCTAAAGTATGATTGCGCTACAATAGGCAATCATGACTTTGATAACGGTTTGGATGGTTTTAATCGGATGCTCAAACATGCGGAATTTCCTTTTGCAAATGCGAATTATAATTTTAAAGATACTATTTTAGAAGGAAAAATCAAACCTTATAAAATAATTCGAAAAAAAGGATTGAAGATTGGGGTTTTTGGTCTAGGAGTTCAGTTAGAAGGTTTGGTTAGTAAAGAAAATTATTTAGAAACCAAATACGAAGATCCTATTCAGAAAGCAAATGAAATCGCCACACTTTTAAAAGAGGAAGAGAAATGCAATCTTATAGTGTGTTTGTCGCACCTAGGGTACTCGTATAAAAATACAAAAGTGTGTGATAAAGATTTGGCACAAAAGACTGCTCATATTGATTTAATAATTGGAGGGCATACGCACACTTTTTTAGAAAAAGCTGAGGCGTTTAAGAATCTTCAAGGAAATAAAGTGTTAGTGAATCAAGTAGGTTGGTCTGCGATAAATTTAGGGCGTGTTGACTTTGTTTTTAGTAAAAAAGAGAATAAAATTTTGCAAGAAGAATCCGCTATGTTTTTACGAAAAAACTATGCCAATTTTTAATTGTTTTGTACTGTTAAACTTTTTTAAAAAACAATAGCAAAACGGTTTTTTTCTTAACTATTTTTTGTGAATATTTGTAGTTCATTATTGAGGTCGATGATAAAACACTTCCTTTAAAATGATTGCAACTAATATAAACAATTAAAATATAAATAATTATGAAGAAAACCCTGGAAAAAGTTTGGAGCAATTGTTTGGCTGTTATTAAAGATAACGTGCCGTTACAAGCTTACAAAACTTGGTTTGAGCCAATTAAGGCCGTTAAATTAAAAAGTAACGTATTAATAATCCAGGTCCCTTCACAGTTTTTTTATGAGTGGTTAGAAGAGCACTATGTAGAGTTATTGAAAAAGACCATCCGTAAGGAAATCGGTCCTGATGCAAAACTTGAATATAGTATTGTAATGGAGAACAAGCAAGGTTCTAAAAATCCATATACAGTGAAGATTCCAACCTCTGATAGAAAAGCAATCAAAAATCCATCAAGCACAATGCCTTTGGATATTAGTACGAATCCTATCCGTAACCCTTTTATTATACCTGGGTTAAGAAAGGTAAATGTTGATTCTAATTTGAATCCAAATTATTCGTTCGAAAATTTTGTAGAAGGAGACTGTAATAGATTAGCACGTTCTGCCGGTTATGCTGTAGCAGAAAAGCCAGGAGGAACAGCTTTCAATCCGTTGTTGATGTATGGAAGTGTAGGTTTAGGAAAAACGCATTTAGCCCATGCGATAGGTATATCTATCAAGAATAGATTCCCAGGAAAGACGGTGTTGTATGTTTCTTCCGAAAAATTTACCAATCAATTTATTGATGCGGTAAAGAATAATAACACCAACGATTTTGTGCATTTTTATCAAATGATAGATGTACTAATTATGGATGATGTTCAGTTCTTTGCGGGAAAAGAAAAAACACAAGATGTATTCTTCCATATCTTTAATCACTTACACCAAACTGGAAAACAGTTAGTGTTGACTTCTGACAAACCGCCAGTAGAGTTACAAGGAATGGAGCAACGATTGTTGTCTCGTTTCAAGTGGGGATTGTCTGCAGATTTACAAGTTCCTGATTTGGAAACTAGAATTGCTATTCTTCAAAAGAAAATGTATGTAGATGGTATTGAACTTCCAAAAGAGGTTGTAGAATATTTAGCATATAGTATTAATAGTAACATCCGAGAAATGGAAGGAGCTTTGATTTCTTTGATAGCTCAATCTTCGTTGAATAAAAAATCGATAACCTTAGATCTTGCTCGTCAAATGATTGACAAATTTGTTAAGAATACAGCTAGAGAAGTTTCAATAGAATATATCCAAAAAGTGGTGTGTGATTATTTTGACCTGCCAATCGAATTGATGAAGTCTAAAACGAGAAAAAGAGAAGTGGTGCAAGCCAGACAAATTGCTATGTTCTTCTCTAAGAAAATGACTAAGTCATCGTTGGCAAATATAGGAATGCATTGTGGTGGAAAAGATCATGCCACAGTGTTGCATGCTTGTAGAACTGTAACTAATCTTTCTGAAACAGATAAAAACTTTAGATTGTATCTAGATGATTTAGAAAAGAAATTAAGTATTCAGTAGATTACTTAAATAATGAAAAGCCTGATTCATACGAGTCAGGCTTTTTTTTGATAAAACATTAAATAAATATAAGAATAGTGTTTGTGAAAACCAATACCGTAAAAGCAATAAAGGAGTATTATTTTAAAGAGCTGAAAGCTGTTTATTCTGATGCTGAAATTATGATATTGTTGGAAATCGTATTTGAAAAATATTTGGGATTAAATAAATTGCAATTAAAATTAGATGAGGAAAAATTTATGTCTGAATCTGAGTTGTTGAAATTTCATTTTGCCTTAAAGAGGTTGAAAAAACAAGAACCTATTCAGTATGTTTTAGAGGAAGCACCCTTTTATGGTCTTAATTTTTATGTAGATGCCAATGTGTTGATTCCGAGACCAGAAACGGAAGAGTTGGTTTATCTTGTTTTAAAGAAGGTAAAGAAAGGAAGTCGTATTTTGGAGATTGGAACGGGGAGTGGTTGTATTTCCATAGCTTTAAAAAAGAAAAATTCCACTCTGCAACTTGTAGCCGTAGATGTTGATTCGAAAGTTATTAAAATTGCAAAAAAGAATGCCCAAAAAAATAAAGTTAATGTTAAGTTTATAAAGCAGGATATTTTGAAGGTTCAAGAGATAAAGGAGAGTTTTGAAACCTCATTTGAGGTAGTGATCTCAAATCCACCCTATATTTCATTGTCAGAAAAGGTGGACATGTCTTCAGGTGTGCTGGATTATGAACCCTCTTTAGCGTTGTTTGTAGAAGATGTTGATCCATTACTGTTTTATCGAAAAATTGCAACGTTATCTTACTCACATTTTGAAAGGGAGGGGCAGTTGTTCTTTGAGGTTAATCAAAAATATGGAAATGAAGTAGTCGATTTAATGACGGTTATAGGTTATCATTCGGTAACTTTGATTAAGGATATAAATGGTAACAATCGAATGGTTCATGGAATTAAATAATAGGAAATTCATATTGGTAGTGCTTGCTTTGTTAACTTGTTTGTATGGCTTTTCACAAAGTGACAGTCTTTCTAGCGATGCTTCAATGAATCAAAAAAAACATATTAAATTTCATTTTTCATTTGATGCTAGACGTTCTTTTGTGATGAATCAAAAATCTAAATTTAATGGTATAACTATAGGTATTGAGGTTAAAGAGAAGCATCGCTTTGGATTGAGCTTTCATGGGATGAAATCTAAGATTCAGTTTATTGGAGATATTTATAAGGATTTGTTTCCAAAAGCAACAGATACTTTGTTGTTTGATTTTTCTTATTTAAGCTTTTATTACGATAAAATCTGGTTGAAAAATAAACGCTGGGAGCTAAGTTCGCCTCTTCATAACGGTGCTGGTGGTGTTAATCTAAGGTATAAAGATACGCTCGGAAATGTAAGTGTACCTTTTCTAAAACAAGGGGTGTATGTGGTTTCACTAGGTGCAAAGGCACAGTACAAGGTTTTTAGGTGGTTTGCATTTGGTCTTGGGGGAGGTTATCGAGCGACTTTTGCTGCTAAAAAAAATGTAAGAAATGTTATAGACGCTCCCTATTATCAGTTTCAGTTTAAGTTACTTTTGGGAGAGTTGTATAAGATGGTTTTAAAGAGAGAGGCGAATTCCGAATGGTGATACTTGATATTTGCTAATGTTTTTGGAAGGGTTTTGAGGAAGTTGATGTCAATAAAATGTTAAGATGTTATTCATTCACTGTATAAAACCACATATATTTGTTGTTAGTGAAATTTATAGACGACATAAGGAGTAAAGCAGGTAGAAAAGCGCTTGATAAAAAAGCCAAAAACCAGTCCAGAAAAGTGGAAACTTGCAATATTAAGGATGCAAAAAGCGTTGGGTTGCTTTATGTTGTTAATGAAAAGACCGACTATCTTAAAGTTCAAAAATTTGCAAAATTTATTAAAGGAGAGTATGGAACAAGAAAAGTGCATATTCTAGGATATTGGGATGGGAAGAAAGATGAACCAGATTATTTGCAATCAACTGCTACGTTTAATTATTTTACAAAAAATGATTTAAATTGGAAGGGGTTTCCAGAAAGCGGTGTAGTTGATAATTTTGTAAATGAGAAATTTGATATAATCATTGATTTAAATGATTACTACAATATACCGTTACGTTTTATTTTGTTGCAGTCTGATGCTCGTTTTAAAATCGGAAGATATAGCGAAGAAAATGAATTGTTTTTTGATATGATGTTTGCCTCTGATCATGATGATTTTGAAGCTTACACAAAGGTATTAATTAAGTACCTATTGATGATAAAGAAATAAAGCATAGTCATACCTAAATGGATCAAAAAAAAGCCCTTTTATTATTGAAGTCTGGAGCCAACGTGTTTCTAACAGGTTCTGCTGGAACAGGGAAAACCTATGTGCTCAATAAATTTATCGAACATCTGAAAGATGCTCGTATTAATGTGGCGGTAACTGCATCTACAGGCGTAGCTTCTACTCATATCAAAGGAGTTACGATACATTCTTGGTCAGGGATAGGAGTAAAGCAAAGGCTGACATCAAAAGATTTAGATAAAATACGAAAGAATAAAAGGTTGTTGGAGCAATTTGAAGAAACCAAAGTATTGATTATAGATGAAGTTTCAATGTTGCATAAGGATCAGTTGGAGTCCATTCATCAGGTTTTGACACATTGTTTGAGAAATCCCCAAGCTTTCGGAGGGATTCAAGTTGTCTTATGTGGTGATTTTTTTCAGTTGCCCCCTATAGGTCAATATGGGGAACTAAGTAAGGATAAATTTGCTTTTATGTCACCGGCTTGGGTTTTTGCAGATTTTAATATTTGTTATTTGACAAAACAATATAGACAGAAGGCTAATAAATTGACCCAAATTTTAGAAGAAATTAGAAAGGACGAAGTATCTGATGATTCTATAAGGTTGCTTAAAGAAACACTAACCAACACTTTTGAGGATAGTATTGAACCAACACAGTTATATACACATAATGTAGATGTAGATGCTATAAATGATAAAAAGTTGGCAGCTTTAAATGGTAAAAGAAAAAAAATTACTGCAAAAACAGGAGGTGATAAGAAGATCCTACCAACTTTGATAAAGTCAGTTCTTTCGCCAGAGTATATGATTTTGAAAACCGGAGCAAAAGTAATGTTTGTAAAAAACAATACCGAAAAAGGATATATAAATGGAACTTTAGGTGAAGTTATAGATTTTTCTGTCAAGGGGTTTCCTATTGTGAGAACGCTCAATAATAAAACGATTATCGCAACTTCCGAAGAATGGTCGGTTGACGATGAAAGTGGTCGCCCTTTGGCAACTTTTAGGCAAGTTCCTTTGCGATTAGCTTGGGCTATAACAGTGCACAAAAGTCAGGGAATGACATTAGATGCAGCAGAATTAGATTTGAGAAAAACGTTTGAAAAAGGACAGGGGTATGTTGCGCTTTCAAGGCTTAGAGATATTGAGCATTTGAGGTTGATTGGGTTTAATAAAACTTCGCTACAAGTAGATTCTTTGGCGTTAAAAGCAGACAAAAGATTTCAGGAGCTTTCTGTTATTTTGAATGAAAATAGTATTGATGATATTTTAAAAGCGAAAGCAAAAGATTTTATTAGGGCATGTGGAGGTAGAGTTTTAAAAAAGAAAATAAATACGGATTGAATCCAGCTATGATTAAGATAACGAAGGCACAAAGCTTAAATTTT
>CAMZLL010000050.1 GCA_947311505.1 uncultured Cryomorphaceae bacterium | reverse complement strand
ATTGTGACTTTTCAAATATAAAAGTTGCATTTACTACTTGAATTTAAGACGTATTACTTGATTGAAAAACCATTTATAGACTTATCCTATAAAATCATTAGTAAAAAGAAAACACTAGGTTAGTTTCGTAAGTTCAAATAGTAAACGTAAAAATTGAACATTTAAATGAAACAGCATTAATAATTATTGTAAATTTGGTTTTTAATAATTATGAAATCAATCTGTATCATTCCAGCTAGAGGAGGTTCAAAAAGAATTCCTCGCAAAAACATTCTTCCACTCAATGGAAAGCCATTGATATCTTATAGCATTCGCGCAGCGATTGACAGCGGCATATTTGATGAGGTAATCGTAAGTACAGAAGATAAAGAAATAAAAGAAGCAGCCATACAATTTGGCGCAAAGGTAGATGATAGACCTGAACATATGGCAGGAGATACTGTTACCAAAGTTCAAGTTGTAAAAGAATACTTAGAGCGCAACACTGAAATTACGGACGATGATATTATCACAGCCCTATTGCCAACCTGCCCTTTTCGGACGGCAACACATTTAAAAGAGGCATTTGCTATTTTTAATAATCACAAGCACCACACTCCTTTCTTGATAGGCGTTACAGAATATGAATTCCCAATACAACTTGCATTATCTCCTTCGGATGACGATGTAATGAACATCACTTTTGAAGATGGCTACAACATTACTAGAAGCCAAAATATAGAAAAAAGATTTCACCCCAATGGAGCAATGTACACTGCTACAGTAAAAGCCTTTAAGGATAATGGAACTTTCTTTAATGAGCAAATGTTAACCTACAAAATGTCTGCAATTCATTCTTATGATATAGATTACCCCTATCAATTTGAGATAGCAGAAGTTTTAGCAAAAAAAATACAAAACTATGAGTTATAAAAATTTAATACAAGGACCAGTTATACCAATTCCAACACCTTTTAACAAAGATGAGTCTGTTGATTTTGATGGGGTAGAATCTTATGTAAAATTCTTATCCGATGCTGGAATACCAGCCGTAATGAGTACTGTAGGTACGAGTAGATACAATCTTTTGTCTTGGGACGAAATGTATAAGATGAATGAAGTGGTTGCAAAGGCTTGTGGAGAAAATACACAGTCTATTGTAACCAATCCTACAACAGGCGGTTTATATAACACTATTAAGTTTGGAAAACACGCACAAAATATTGGTGCCGATTACTTTTTAGTCTTTTTTCCAGAAAGACACTACGGAGAAGAAAACACCTACCAATATTTTAAGAAATTAACAGATGCGCTAGATATAAAAATTCTAATCCATGAGATGCCAATGCGAAATGGACTTGGTGGAGGAACTGTACAGTATTCTTTGGAATTACTCGAACGATTATTCAAACTCGACAATATTGTAGGCGTAAAAGAAGAGGCGCTAGATGCTGAATACTCTAACAAACTCGTGGAAAAATTTGCTGACGATATTTTAATAATCGGAGCAGGAGGAGGAATGAGTCGTTATCTGTACAGAGATTTTGAAAGAGGAGCAAAAGCATTTTTAGGAGGAATTGGAGGTTTTATACCGCAAATAGAATTAGATTTTTACAATGCCATTACTAATGGAGATCCAACAAAGGCAAAAGATATCGTAGAGAATATTGAATTAAAATATTTTGAAAAAGTAGTGCCATTTGGTTGGCATCCATCATTGAAAGTTGCTTTGTCATTAAAAGACTTGATGCAACCTTTTGAAAGGACTCCTATGAAACAATTCCCTAATGACGAAATTGAGGAAATGAAAAATATTTTTAAATCATTTAACTGGCTGTAGTGAAATTTAATAAAGAAATTAAGATTAGGAATAAAGTTATAGGAAATGGGAATGCTCCATATATTATAGCAGAAATGGCGTGTGCCCATAATGGAGATTTTCAACAAGCAAAAGATTTAATACTTGCATCTGTAGAAGCAGGAGCAGACGCCTGCCAATTACAGTTTTTTGTACCAGAAGAAACGGTCACACCTTCCCACCCTGTATTTTCAGTACTGAATGATATTGCATTTAGTAAAACTCAATGGAAAGAACTGTTTAAATATGGAGCAGAACTCAATATTGATATGTGGGTTTGCACGTATGATTTGCCTAGCGTAAATTGGGCAGTAGAATTTGGAGCAAAAGGCATCAAACTCAATTCTGCCGACCTTTCAAATCCCGATGTACTCAAAGCAGTTGCCGAATCTAACATACCATTTACCATTGGCACAGGTGCATCTACTTTAGATGAAATAGCAAGAGGTTTGCGGTACACTTATGATAATGGTGCTAGAAATGCTGTACTGATGCAAGGTGTACAAAATTTCCCGACTAAAAACTCTGATTTGAACATATCTAGAATTCAACTTTTAAAATCTGTCTTTGAAAATATCCCCGTAGGTTATGCAGATCATACAGACGGAGAAGATGATTTTGGAAATGTTATAGATTTACTAGCAATTGGATTAGGAGCAAACATCCTAGAGAAACATATCACACTTTCGAGAAAAGATAAAGGTATTGATTACCAGGCAGCATTAGAGCCAAATGAGTTTAAGAAATATGTTGCTGACATGCACAAAGGATTTGAAGCATTAGGAACTATTGAATTAAAGCCCTTTTCTAAGAGTGATTTAAAGTATCGAAAATTTCAGAAGAAAAGTATTGTTGCAGCAACTGATTTAAAGAAAGGAGATGTGATAACAAGAGATAAAGTTAGGTTTCTTAGAAATGAAGTGCCCGGAATTGCTCCAATAGAATTTGAAACTATAGAAGGTAAAAAAGCGGTAAAAGATATTCTTACTTTTGAAAACATATGTTTGAATGATGTCACCTAAAAATACCTAAGTTTCAATGCTGTTTAACTCTTTTCAATTTATACTATTTTTCCCAATAGTTATATTTGTTTATTTTCTAACAAAACATAAATGGAGATGGCTTTGGTTATTAGGTGCTAGTTATTATTTCTATATGTGTTGGAAACCAGAGTACTTGATGCTTATCATTTTTTCAACCTTAATCGACTACTATTTAGCAATTAAAATAAGTGAAAGCGATCATAAGAAAAGAAGAAAACTATTACTAATACTGAGTTTGACAGTCAATTTAGGAGTATTATTCACGTTTAAATATTTTAACTTTTTTAGTGATTCTATAGTCGATATCTTATCCAATTTCAACTTATTCTACGAAAGTAGTGTTTTTGATTTGCTACTTCCCGTTGGTATATCCTTCTATACTTTCCAAACACTAAGTTATACTATTGATGTATATAGAGGTGCTGTGAAGCCAGAAAAACATTTAGGGATTTTCGCACTCTATGTATCATTTTGGCCACAATTAGTTGCCGGTCCGATAGAAAGATCCTCTCATTTGATGCCACAATTCAGGAAGAAAATGGAATTTGATTACCAGCGAGTAGTTGAAGGATTTCGACTAATTCTCTGGGGCTTTTTCAAAAAAATAGTTATCGCAGATAGGCTCGCTATTTATGTAAATGAAGTATACAATAACCCTTCTGCTTATCAAGGGCTACCTATCATCATTGCAACTTGCTTTTTTGCATTTCAAATTTATTGTGATTTCTCAGGCTATACAGATATTGCAATAGGCTCAGCAAAAGTCATGGGATTTGACTTAATGGATAATTTTAAAAGACCTTATTTTTCCAAATCTATCAAAGAATTCTGGCAAAGATGGCATATTTCACTTTCTACTTGGTTCAAAGATTACTTATATATCCCACTTGGAGGCAATAAAGTATTGAAATGGCGCTGGTATTACAATCTTTTAATCACTTTCTTAGTTAGTGGATTATGGCACGGAGCAAATTGGACTTTCGTTTTTTGGGGTGCTTTGCATGGCTTCTATTTAATAATAGAAATTCAATTAACTAGTTTCATCAAATTCTATAATAAAAAACCTAACCTTTT